>NZ_JACBXB010000394.1 GCF_013870575.1 Pseudonocardia pini | reverse complement strand
GACCAGGCCGACCTCGTGGGCCCGCTGCGCGGACACGGGCTCACCCAGCATGAGCAGCTCCTTGGCGATCGCCGCGGGCACCATGCGCGGCAGCCGGGCGACCGACCCGCCGCCGGGGATGAGCCCGCGCTGCACCTCGCTGAGGGCGAACCGGACGTGCTCGCCCGCCACCCGGAGGTCCGCGGCCAGCGCGAGCTCCATGCCGCCCGCGAAGCAGAGCCCGTTGACCGCGGCCACGATCGGCTTCGGGTACTCGGTGGTCCGCAGCATCGCCGTGTTCATGACCCCGCGCTGGTCGGCGAGCAGCCGCTCGTCCCACTCGTCCTCGGGCCCCCGGGAACGGGTGAGCAGCGTGATGAGGCTGCGGAGGTCACCGCCCGCGGAGAAGGTCTCCGCGCCTGCGCCGGTGAGCACCGCGACGCGGATGTCGGCGTCCTCGCGCACGCGGGTCCAGGCGTCGGCGAGGCGCACGACCATCTCGGGGTTCATGGCGTTGCGCTTGTCCGGCCGGTTGAGCGTGATCGTGGCGATCCCACCCGCGACCTCCACCTCCACGACGCTCACGACGCCACCCGGAACACGGGGAAGCTCACGGTCTCGTCGTCCTCGAAGTCCACCTGCAGCCGGACACCGATCGCGAGGTCCGCCGGGTCGGTCCCGATCACCGTCGAGGTCAGCCGGGGCCCCTCGTCCAGCTCGACGATCGCGATCACGTACGGGACCCGGTCCGCCAGCCTCCGGTGGGTGGCCCGGCGCGCGACGGTGTAGCTGTACAGCGTCCCGCGACCGGTCGCCGCGACCCAGTCGAGCCGGGAGGACCCGCACACCGGGCACACCGGGCGCGGGTAGAACACGGCCGAGGAGCAGCCCCCGCAGCGTTGGATCGTCAGCTCGTGCCGGGCGCAGGCCGCCCAGAACGGGCGGGTGACGGGGGAGGGGTGCGGGGTCGGCCTGCCGGTCATGACGCCGCCTCCGCGGGAAGGAGCACGTCGGCGGTCACGAGACAACCACCCCGAGGACGACGCTGGCCTGTTCGCTCATGATCCCTCCGTTGCCGTGCACGAACGCATAGCGCAGGTCCCTGACCTGGCGTCCCTCCCCGCGGTCCTGGAGCTGGAGGACGGCCTCGGTCACGTGGCTCATCCCGCCCGCCACGTCGGACTGGCCGAACGAGAGCTGCCCGCCGTGGGTGTTCAGCGGGAACGACCCGCGCCACGTCAGGTCGTGGTCGCCGACGAACGCCGCCGCCTCGCCCTTCGCGCAGAACCCGGCGTCCTCGAGGGTCAGCAGGACGGTGCTCGTGTAGCAGTCGTAGAGCGAGGCGAGGCCGATCGCGGAGCGGGCGACGCCGGCGGCCGCGAAGGCCCGGTCGGCCGAGTCCTTGATCGCGGTGTCGGTCAGCGACGGCGCGTAGGTGATCGTCTTGTGGGTGACCGCCTCGCCGGCGCCGAGGATCGGGACCGCCGGGCGCGGCGCCCGGAGGGCGAGGTCGCCGCGCACCACGACGACAGCCGCCGCGCCCCCGGTCGGCAGCACGCAGTCCAGCTTCCGCAGCGGGTCGGCGATCAGCTCCGAGGCCAGTACCTCGTCCACGTCCAGCGGGCGCCCGGAGAAGTAGGCCTTGGGCTGGTGGGCGGCGTTCGCCCGCTGCGCGACCGCGATCTCGGCCCGCGCCCGCGCGGTGTCGCCGAACTCGTGCTCGTAGCGCATGGCGATCATCGCGTATCCCTCGGTGGCGCCGATGTTGCCGTAGGGCACGTCGAACTCGCGCCACGGCGAGAGGTCGGCGGTGCGCCGGGTCGGGCCGGTATGGGTGGTGCCCGCGGTGGTGCGGGGCACGGCGGTGAGGCACAGGCAGACCGAGCACATCCCGGCCCGGATCGCGGCCGCCGCCCGCCACAGCATCCCGACGGCGGTGGCGCCGCCGAGGTCGACGCTGTCGGCGTACCCCAGCCGCATCCCGAGGTACTCGCCGAGCGTGGACGGCACCAACCTGCTCGCGACGTCCATCGGGTGGGTCAGCAGGCCGTCGACGTCCGAGAGCCCGAGCCCCGCGTCGGCGAGCGCCTCGACGGCGATCGACGCCGACAGGGTCAGGTCCGTCTCGTCACCGGTGTCGCGGACCGGGGCGCGCTCGGCCACGCCCACGATCGACGGCGGTGGAACGGCGCTCACCGGCCGAACCTCGGGGCGCGCTTCTCGATCAGCGCTCGGACGCCCTCGCCGTAGTCGGGATGCCGCATGAGCTCGCCGATCAGCTCCTTGCTCCGGTCGACGGACGCGGCGGGGTTCGAGGAGAGCAGGTCGTCGTAGAGCTGGCGCTTGGTCACCGTGGTGGCGTTGGGGGACAGGGCGGCGAGCTGCTCGGCGTACTCGGTGACGGCGCCCGCGAACTCGTCGGGGCCGAGCACCCGGTTGAAGAAGCCCATCTCGCCGAGCTCCTGGGCACGCAGGATGCGGCCGCTGAGCAGGATGTCCGCGGCCCGGGTGAGGCCGACCAGCCGGGGCAGGATCCAGGACAGCCCGTACTCGGCGGGCATGGCGAGCTTCGGCGTGGCTGTGGTGACCTTCGCGTCGTGCATCCCGAACCGGATGTCGGAGAAGGCCGCGATGGCCATCGCGACTCCCGCACAGGCCCCGTTGACCGCACAGACCAGGGGGAACCGCAGACCCAGCTGCCAGGTGACGTCCGCGTCGAACTCGCGGCGCACCCCGTGGCCGGGGGTCGCGGCGGCCTTCGGGAGCCCGGTGTCGAAACCGTCGCCACCGACGTAGCCGGACAACGCCTTCGAGTCCGCCCCGACGCAGAACGCGCGCCCCGCGCCGGTGAGCACCGCGACCCGGACGGCGTCGTCCTTCTCGAGCTCGGCCATGATCCACCGGTACTCGGCATGCATCCGCGCCGACCACGAGTTGCCCCGGTCGGGGCGGTTCAGCGTGACGGTGGCGACGCCGCTCTGCGCGACGTCGACGGTCGTGACCTTCAGCTCCACGTCGACCTCCGATCCTGCTCAGACATGGCGGACCACCCCGTCGGCGGCGAGCCGTGCGACGGCCTCGTCGTCGTAGCCGAGCTCGGCGAGCACCGCATCGGTGTCCGCGCCCAGCACGGGGGACGAGGCCCCGGTGCCGGCGCGCACACCGTCGACGAGCAGCGGGGACGCGAGGTTGCGCACCCTGCCGACGGCGGGATGGGTCGACTCGAAGGCGAGTCCCCGGCCCTGGACCAGGGGAGACTCCAACGCGTCCTTGAGCGAGTTCACCGGGGCGGCGGGCACGCCCGCCGCGGTCAGCTCGCGGACCCAGGTCGCGATGTCCGCGCCCCCGAGCCGCTCGGCGAGGACCTCGTCGAGCGCCTGCTCGTTCCGCTTGCGCTCCCGCGCGTCGGCGAAGCGCTCGTCCTCGGCCGCCCACGGGAGGTCCAGCACCCGGGTCAGGGCCGCCCAGTGCTCGGGCCGGACCGCGGAGAGCACCAGCCAGCCGTCGAGGGCGCGGTAGCGGCCGTGCGGTGCGGTGTCCCGCGCACGGCTCCCGGTGCGCGTGGTGTCCTGGGCACCGAGGAGGTGGTGCTGCGCGACGTCGGACAGCAGCCCGATCAGCACGTCGTGCAGCGCGAGATCGGCCCAGCACCCCCTGCCGTCGTGTTGCCGCCCCCGCAGGCCGGCCAGGACGGCGAGCGCGAGGTACAGCCCACCGGCCATGTCGCCGATCGGCACCCCGATCCGGGCGGGCCGCTCGTCCACCTCACCGGTCAGCTCGATCATCCCCGCCATGGCCTGGTTGACCAGGTCGAACGAGATCTTGTCCTGGAGCGGCCCGGTCGCGCCGAAGCCGGACAGCGAGCAGAACACGAGCCCGGGACGGCGCTCGGCGAGGACCTCGTGGCCCAGCCCCAGCCTCGCCATGACCCCCGGCCGGAAGTTCTCGACCAGGACGTCGGCGCGGTCGACGAGGTCGAGCAGGACGGCGCGGCCCGCCTCGGTCTTGAGGTCGAGGGTGACGCTGCGCTTGCCGCGGTTGAGGGACATGAAGTAGGCGCTCTCCTCCCCCCACAGGGGCAGGTTGCGCCGGGTCGGGTCGCCGATCCGCGGCTCCTCGACCTTCACCACCTCGGCCCCCAGGTCGGCCAGCACCTCGGTGGCGCACGGGCCGGCGAACATCCTGGTCAGGTCCAGGACGCGGATTCCGGCGAGCGGAGGGGTCATCGGGCGGTCCGTTCGTCGTCGGTCGTGAGCCCGGCCAGCACCGCGGCGGTGTCCGCCCCGCGTTCGGGCACGGCGCCGGGGGCCGGACGGAACCGGGTCCCGTCGGGCCCGTGGAGGTGGAACGGCGAGGCGACGGTCGGCACCGCCGCGCCGTCCGGCGCCGCCACCGACGCCGTCATTCCGCGGGTCACGGTGTGCTCCAGTGAGAGCGCACCCGCCAGGGTGAGCACCGGTCCCGCGGGCACGTCCGCCGCCGCGAAGGTCGACACCCACTCCTCGACGGTGCGCTCCCGCAGGATCGGCACGAACTCCGCGAGGAGCTCCTCCTTGGCCCGCAGCCGACGGGCGAAGCTGCGGTAGCGATCGTCTCCCGCCAGGTCCGCGCGACCGGTCGCGGTGGCGAAGTTGCGCCAGAACCGAGCGGTGAACGGGGCCACGACCACCTCGCCGTCGGCGGCCTCGAACGAGTTGTACGGGAAGATCGTCGAGTGCCCGGTCCCGACCCGGGCGGGCACCTCGCCGTCGGCGAAGTAGCCGACGGCCATATAGCTCAGCAGGGCCACGGCGACGTCGATCTTGGCGACCTCGATCCGGCGGGCGCCGCCGGAGACCACGCCTGCCAGGACACCGATGGCCGCGTAGACACCGGTGCCGAGGTCGGCGATCGGGATGCCCGACTCGCAGGGCGGGCCGCCCTCGAAGCCCGTCAGGTCCATGTTCCCGGACAGCGCCTGGACCAGCAGGTCCTCTGAGTCGGGATCCGTGACGGGCCTGCCGTCGACGGGCCCCGCGCCGAATGCGCTGATCGTGCAGTGCACCCGGCCTTCGAGCCCCGGCGCCCCGCCGGCCCGCCAC
>NZ_JACBXB010000393.1 GCF_013870575.1 Pseudonocardia pini | reverse complement strand
CGGCGGAGCACGCCGTGGCGTTCGCCAGCACGGACAAGCTCGTCGCGGTGGCCACCCGGCTCCCGGTGGGCCTGGCCGCGCGCGGGGGCTGGCAGGACACCGTCCTCCCGCTCCCGGGCGGCGCCGAGGACTGGCACGACATGATCACGGACACCCCGGTCGCGGGCAGCGCGCCTGCCCTGTCCACCCTCCTGTCCCGGTACCCGGTGGCCCTCCTGGTGAGGCCTGCCTAGCGTCATATATCGCATTGCGCACCGTGTTGCGCATGACGCTGCTCACCAGCGGAACCCCTCGGTAACCCGTGACGTTGAACAGACTGATATCTCGACGGTCGAACCACAGATCGTCGAGGTACGGGAACCTGAGAACCAGGACGAGGGAGTTCGGTGAGTGAGATCGCAGTACGACTGAGGGACGTCGTCGCGGCGTCCGACGCCTACCGGCAGACGACAGCCCGCCTGCTCGGGCTCGGGGTCCCCGAGACCACGATCCTGGTGCACCTGCTGCACGACGGGCCGCGCACACCCACCGCGCTGGCCCGCCGCGTCGGGGTCACCCCGGCCAGCGTGACCGCGCAGCTCGACCGGCTCGAGCTGGCGGGCCACGTGGTCCGCCAGGCGAACCCGCGGGACCGGCGCAGCGTGCTCGTGGCGCTGACGCCCGCGGGCCGCGCACTCGTGGACCGCATCTTCGCCGTGTTCCGCGCGGATGTGGCGCGCGGCACCGCGGACACCGATCCCGCGATACTCGACGAGGTCGCCCGTATTCTCGGCGAGGTGTCGCAGCACTTGACCGAGCGGGCCCACGACGAGCCCGGCATGGCCCGCGACCTGGGGTTGCAGACCGCGCGCTGAGCCGCCGCGCGGATACTTCGGAAAGCTGACTTCTCATTTCCGAGAAATTCTTCAGGAAAATGCGGCTGAACGGCCGATTACGCGCGAGTTCGGTTTTCCTACAGTCGGAACGGCAACGCGCCAGGACCGGGTATCCCCCCACCCACCGGTGCCTCGTTGCCGGGATCGCCGGCCGACTTCGTGCCCCCCGACCGGCCGGCGGTCCCGACCTACGGGTTCCTCGACAGCGGGCCGCCGGCGGTGGGCGGCCCGCGGTTCCTGCGTTCGATCCGCAGTGTCGGTCGAGCGGGCGTGGGCGTCGGGGGCGCCGAGATCGCACGTTTCGTGCTCTCAGCGTTGTTCGAGCGGGGGTGGGGCCAAGATCGCACGTTTCGTGCTCTCAGCGTTGTTCGAGCGGGGGTGGCGCCAAGATCGCACGTTTCGTGCTCTCAGCGCGGCAAGATCGCGGATTGGGTGCGCTCAGGGCGGTAACGACAGCGCTGTGAGCACTCTTCTCGCGATCTTGATGCCTCCCTATCGCGCCCACCGCACGCAAAGAGCGATCTTGCCGCGCTGAGAGCACGAAACGTGCGAACTCGAGCCCGTCACGACCCGGCCCGATCCCGCGAGCCCACGACGCTCGCGGCCTACCGGTGAACGTGACGTGACCGCCCCGGACGAGCGTGTCGCCGCCCGGACCGGCAGGATTCACAATCGTGGCTGAGTACGCGGTGTGGGCGCCGGAGAAGGACAGGGTCCGGGTCCTGGTGGACGGCGAGACCTACGCGATGCGCCGGGCGCCGGGTGGCTGGTGGCGGGCCGACATCGAGGACAACGGTCCCGGGTCGGCCTACGCCTTCCTCGTCGACGAGGACCCGACCCCGTTGCCGGACCCGAGGTCGCTCTGGCAGCCGAACGGGGTCCACTCCGCCTCGCGGCGCTACGACCAGGCGGCCTTCTGGTGGACCGACCAGGCCTGGACCGGCCGGACGCTGGCAGGCAGCGTGCTCTACGAGTGCCACATCGGCACGTTCACCGACGAGGGCACCTTCGACTCCGCGATCGAGAAGCTGGACCACCTCGTCGGGCTCGGGATCGACATGGTCGAGCTGCTGCCGCTCAATGCCGTGGACGGACCCCGGAACTGGGGCTACGACGGCGTCGGCTGGTACGCCGTCACCGAGAACTACGGCGGGCCGGACGGGTTCAAGCGGTTCGTCGACGCCGCCCACGCCCGTGGGCTCGGTGTGGTGCTCGACGTCGTCTACAACCACCTCGGCCCCTCCGGCGCCTACCTCGACCGCTTCGGCCCCTACTTCGCGGGCTCCAACATCTGGGGCCCGTCGCTGAACCTCGACGGCCCGTGGTCGGACGAGGTCCGCCGGTTCGCCATCGACAACGCGCTGATGTGGCTCAAGGACTTCCACGTCGACGGCCTGCGCATCGACGCCGTGCACGCCCTCAAGGACAGCCGCGCGCAGCACGTGCTCGAGCAGCTGTCGCTCGAGGTGACGGCGCTCGAGGCCCACGTGGGCAGGCCGCTGTCGCTGATCGCGGAGTCGGACCTGAACGACCCCCGGATGATCACCTCGCGGGACGGCGGCGGGATCGGGATGACCGGCCAGTGGGCGGACGACATCCACCACAGCCTGCACACCGTGCTCACCGGCGAGTCCCAGGGCTACTACGCGGACTTCGCCGAGGCCGATCTCGCCGGCCTCGCACACGTCCTGACCCGCGGTTTCCTGCACGAGGGCACGTGGTCGGCCTTCCGCAGGCGCACCCACGGGGCACCGGTGGACACGGTGCGCATCCCCGGCCACCGCTTCGTGACCTACCTGCAGAACCACGACCAGATCGGCAACCGGGCCACCGGCGACCGGCTCACCCAGCTGCTCTCCCCCGGCATCCTGGCCTGCGGGGCGGCGCTGCTGTTCACCTCGCCGTTCACCCCGATGCTGTTCATGGGCGAGGAGTGGGGCGCGCGCACCCCGTGGCAGTTCTTCTCGCACTTCCCGGACCCGGGCCTGCGCGAGGCCGTCCGCAAGGGCCGGACCAGCGAGTTCGCCGACCACGGCTGGGGAGACGTCGAGGTCCCCGACCCCAACGCCGAGTCCACGTTCCTGGACTCCAAGCTGGACTGGGCGGAGCAGACGCAGGAGCCGCACGCCACCCTGCTGGCGATGTACAAGGAGCTCATCGCGCTGCGCAAGGCGTGGCCGGAGCTGTCCGACCCGTGGCTCGACGAGGTGGCGGTCGACGTCCATCCCGAGGCCCGCACCCTGGTGATCCACCGCGGCAGGCTGCGCGTGCTCGTCAACCTCGGCCCGGAGGAGGTCGCCCTGGACCTCGCCGCCACGGTCACCCGGATCCTGCTGGCCAGCGAGCCGACGGCGAGCGAGGGCCCGGACATCACCCTGCGCCCCGAGTCCTTCGCCATCGCGGTCCTCGCCGACTGACCCCACCCCGAACGCACGAACGGCACCCTCGCTCACACCTAGTGAGCGAGGGTGCCGTTCGTTCAGTACGGCGGGCGGGTCAGATGAGGCCGAGGCCCTTCACGGCCTCGCGCTCCTCGACCAGCTCGGCGACGGAGGCGTCGATCTTCTCGCGGGAGAAGGCGTCGATCTCCAGGCCCTGGACGATCTCGTACTTGCCGTCCTTCGTGGTGACCGGGAAGGACGAGATGATGCCCTCGGCCACGCCGTAGCTGCCGTCCGACGGGATCGCCATCGAGGTCCAGTCGCCCTCGGCGGTGCCGTTGACCCAGGTGTGGACGTGGTCGATCGCGGCCGAGGCCGCCGACGCCGCGGAGGACGCGCCCCGGGCCTCGATGATCGCCGCGCCGCGCTTGGCCACGGTCGGGATGAACTCGTCCTTCAGCCAGGACTCCTCCACCTGCTCGGCGGCGATCTTGCCGCCGACCTCGGCGTGGTAGAGGTCCGGGTACTGGGTCGCGGAGTGGTTGCCCCAGATCGTGAGCTTCTTGATCTCCGAGACCGGCACGCCGAGCTTCTGCGAGAGCTGGGCCAGCGCGCGGTTGTGGTCGAGCCGAGTCATGGCGGTGAAGCGCTCGGCCGGGACGTCCGGCGCCGAGGACTGCGCGATGAGGGCGTTGGTGTTGGCCGGGTTGCCGACGACGAGGACCTTGATGTCGTCCGCCGCGCCGGCGTTGATGGCCTTGCCCTGCGGGGCGAAGATGCCGCCGTTGGCCTCGAGCAGGTCGCCGCGCTCCATGCCCTTGGTGCGCGGGCGCGCACCGACGAGCAGGGCGACGTTGACGCCGTCGAAGGCCTTGGTGGCGTCGTCGAAGATGTCGACGCCCGCGAGCAGCGGGAAGGCCCCGTCACTCAGCTCCATGGCGGTGCCCTCGGCCGCCTTGACGGCCTGGGGGATCTCCAACAGGTTCAGCTTCACCGGGGTGTCGGACCCCAGGAGCTGCCCGGAGGCGATCCGGAAGAGCAGCGCGTAACCGATCTGGCCAGCGGCTCCGGTGACAGTGACGGTGACAGGAGTGGACACGCCGTGAGGCTAGCCCTCCCCACCCCCGCGCGCCGCGACGGGGATCACGGAGGTGGCGCAGGTCTCTCACCAGCCGCGACGACGGCCCGCGGCGGCGGACACGAGCATCCAGAGGTGCCCGTAATGTCGCGCTCGTGACCGGCGCCCTCCCGCTCTCCGCCCGGGCGGTCGCGCCCGATCTCGCGCGCGGCGCGATGCTGTTGCTGATCGCGCTCGCGAACGTGCACCTGTTCCTGCTGGGCACGCCCGGCCTCCGCGGTTACCCGCAGGATCTCGACCTCGCCGACCGCGTCGTCGCGGTGGTGCAGCTGCTGCTGGTCGACGGCCGCGCCTATCCCCTGTTCGCCCTGCTCGTGGGGTACGGGGCCGTGCAGTCGGCGCGGAACCGGGAGGCGGACCGGGCCGTCGGGATCCTGCGCAGGCGGGGTCTGTGGATGCTCGTGATCGGCGCGGTCCACGGGCTGGTGCTCTTCCCGGGCGACATCGTGGGGGCCTACGGGCTGCTGCTCGTCGCGTTCGCGGGGATCCTGGTCCGCGGCACGGACGTGACCCTCCGGACCGTCGCCGTGATCGGGATCGTGCTGACCGGGTCGCTGGGGTCGTTCGGCGGGCTGCGGACCGGGCTGCCGGTGCTGCCCAGCGTGGCCACGCCCGAGGTCGGGCGGGCGCTGCTCCTGCACGTCGGCGAGTGGCTCAACGGGACGAT
>NZ_JACBXB010000392.1 GCF_013870575.1 Pseudonocardia pini | reverse complement strand
CCAGCGGACCGGCGGACCGGCCCGCGCGGTGCCGCCCTCTCACGGAGCGTGACCTCGCCTGCTCACGCAGAGCCATCGACTCTTCCCCCGACCGGTCGTACCGACTGAACCGGACAGAGCCTGACGGACACTCCCTGCAGTCGTCATCACACGGACGGGCACCATCGGCCCCACGCCGCCCGTCCGGGTGACACGACGCGGCCCGCGCACCGGAGAGGTGCGCGGGCCGCGTGACGGAGGACGGGGCGACTCAGACGGCGACCGGCTCGACGACCTCCTTGACGCCGTCGGCCGCGCTGCGCAGCGCCACCTGCCGGATCACGAAGGCCGCGACGATGGCCGCCAGGGCCACCACGGCCGCCCACAGGAAGGCGCTCTGCACGCCGCCGGTCACGGCCGTCTGGAAGGCCTCCCGGATCGGGGCGGGCAGCTGGGCGAGCATCGCCGGCGTGAGCTGGCCCCCCGCGACCTGACCGCCCGCCGCCGCACCGAGCTGGTCGGTCAGCGAGGACTGCAGGTGCGTGGCGTAGAGCGTGCCGAGCAGCGAGACGCCCAGCGAGCCGCCGATCGTCCGGAACAGGGTCGCCGCGCCGCTGGCCGCACCCATGTCCCTCCGCTCGACCGAGTTCTGCACGACCAGCATCGTGGTCTGCATCAGGAAGCCCATCCCGACGCCCAGCACAATCATGAACAGCGAGCTGGTCAGCTGCGTGGTGGCCAGGCCCATGGTGGAGAGCAGGAACAGCCCGCCCGCCATCACGAACGACCCGATGATCAGCAGTGACCGGTAGTGCCCGGTCCGGGTGACGAGCTGGCCGCCGAGCAGCGACGTGACCAGCATGCCGCCCATCAGCGGCAGCAGCAGCAGGCCCGAGTCGGTGGCCGAGGCACCCTGCACGATCTGCTGGTACTGCGGCAGGAAGGTCACGGCGCCGAACATCGCGAAGCCGGTGAGGAAGGTCAGCACCACGGCGGCGGTGAAGTTCCGCGAGCGGAACAGGTCCAGCGGCAGGATCGGCTCGTCCACCCGGCGCTCCGCCCAGATGAACACGACGGTCGCGACGACGGCGAGCACGCCCAGCCCCACGATCTGCCAGGAGCCCCACGCGTACTCGGTGCCGCCCCAGCTGGTCAGCAGGGTCAGCGACGAGATCGCGACGGCCAGCAGACCCGCTCCGCGCCAGTCGATCCGCGCCTCGCGCTTGGTCACCGGCAGCTTCATGGTGAACCAGATGACGACGAGCGCCAGGATGCCCAGCGGGATGTTGATGTAGAAGGCCCAGCGCCAGCTGAGGTTGTCGGTGAGGAAGCCGCCCAGCAGCGGGCCGCCGACGAACGCGATCGGCATGACCGCGGCCATGAGGCCCTGGTAGCGGCCACGGTCCCGCGGCGGGACCAGGTCACCGATGATCGCCATCGCGCCGACCATCAGGCCGCCCGCGCCGACGCCCTGGATGGCCCGGAAACCGATCAGCTCGCCCATGTTCTGCGCGAGCCCGGACATCGCCGAGCCGATCAGGAACACCACGATCGAGGCCATGAACACGCCCTTGCGGCCCCACAGGTCGCCGAGCTTGGCCCAGATCGGGGTGGCGACGGCGGTGGCCAGCGCGTACGCCGTGACCACCCAGGAGAGGTGGGCCAGCCCGCCCAGCTCGCCCACGATCGTCGGCATCGCCGTACCGACGATCATGTTGTCCAGCATGGCGAGCAGCATGGCGATCATCAGCCCGCTCATCACCGTGTAGATCTCCCGCGGGGTCCGCGGGGTGTCGTAGGTCGGCTCCGCCTTGCGGTGCCGTCCCCCCACCACCTCGGTCATGTGACCTGTCCTCCGTCTCCGCCCGCACCTAGCCGGGCGGCTGGTAAGTTACTTGCCGACAGGCTAGCACTCCATGCTAGCCGGTCGGCAAGTAAGATGGCTCACCATGAGAGGCTGACGGTCATGTCGGTGGCGGACGAGCGGCGTACGGACACGCGATCCCAGATCAGGGAGGTCGCGCTCGAGCTGTTCGCGGAGCAGGGCTACGACAAGACGTCACTGCGCGAGATCGCCGAGCGGCTGGGGATCACTAAGGCCGCGGTCTACTACCACTTCAAGACCAAGGAGGAGATCCTCTCCAGCCTGTTCGACGAGGTCATCGGGGGTCTCGACGGCATCGTCGACTGGGTCCGCACCCAGCCCCAGGGCCCCGCGACGCACGCCGAGGTGCTGCGCCGCTACCAGCGCCTGTTCACCGGCGAGTCCGCCGGACAGCTGATCCGGTTCCTCCAGGAGGGCCAGGCCTCCTTCAAGGACCTCGCCGTGGGCACCACCATGAAGGAGCGCTTCGGCTCCCTCGCCGCCGCCCTCACCCCGCCTGGCGGCACCCCCGAGGAGCAGCTCCGGTTCCGGTTGTCGCTCATCGCGATCCACCTCGGCGCCTTCCACACCGAGGGGATCGACGGCACGGCCGCCGAGCGCAGCGCCGCCGCACTCGCGATCGCCCAGGACCTGGTCCGCTAGCGCGCTCCGCGCAGCAGCCGACCGGGCAGCGCCTCGGTCTCGACGCCGTCGGCATAGGTCTCCTGACCGGCGACCACGGTGTGGACGTACCCCTCGGCCCGCTGCAGCAGGCGTCGTCCCCCGGCGGGCAGGTCCGCCCGCATCTCCGGGCGGCGCAGGCGCAGGGCGGCCATGTCGATCACGGTGAGGTCGGCGCGCAGGCCGGGCTCCAGTACCCCGCGGTCGGTCAGCCCCACGGCCCGCGCGGTGTCGCGGGACTGCTGCCGCACGATGTACTCCAGCGGGATCCGCTCCCCCGCCCGGTCCCGCGTCCAGTGCGCGAGCAGGGTGGTGGGGAAGCTGCCGTCGCAGATGGTGCCGACGTGCGCGCCGCCGTCGGACAGCCCCGGGATCGTGTCCGGGTGGACGAGCATCTCGCGCACCGCGTCCAGGTCCCCGTCGGCGTAGTTGGCGCTGACGACGTAGAGCATCCCGCCGCCCGCGACGATGTCGTAGGCGAGCTCCACCGGATCGCGACCCTGCGCCGCCGCCCGCGCGGCGACACTCGTCGAGACCGGCGGTTCGTAGTTCGGCGGGTCCTCCAGCTCGTACATCAGCTCGTACTTGTGGATCAGGTTGCCGCCCAGCCGGCTCCGGTTCTTCTCCCGGGTCTGGGCCTCGAGGATCTCCGCCCGCAGGCCCGGTTCCCGCATGCGGGCCGCCTGCTCGCCGGGGGTCAGGTCGGCGATCCGCCGCCAGACGGGGTTGGTCATGAACGGGTTGAGCGTGTTCTCCAGGCCCAGGATGAGCCCGACGGGACGCGCCGCGACCTGGGCACGGATCTCCAGACCGTCGGCCACGGCCTGCTCGAGCAGCCGCAAGACGGTCCGGTGCCGCTCGGGATCGAGCGGGAACTGGTTGAGCGAGAAGGACAACGGCCGCCCCGCGGCCTCCGCCAGCTCGCGGATCAGGGCGAACTCGCGCTCCGGTTCCGGGAAGTCGCTGACCAGCTGCAGCACCCCGGTCCCGGTCTCCCCGACCGCGTGGCCGATGGCGACCAGCTCGGCCGCACCGAGGCCGTAGGACGGGATGAGCTCGCCGTCGATGCTCTTGTGGTTCAACGTCCGGGAGGTCGAGAAGCCCAGCGCGCCCGCCCGCACGGCCTCGGCGGCGAGCTTGGCCATCAGGGCGACCTCGTCCGGCGTCGCCTCCTCGTGCGCGGCGGCCCGCTCCCCCATGGCGTGCACGCGCAGCGCGGCGTGCGGGACCTGCACGGCGAGGTCGACGTCGTAGTGCCGCGCCTCCAGCACGTCGAGGTACTCGGGGAAGCTCAGCCAGGTCCACGGCAGGCCCTCGTGCAGGGCGATGCCGGGGATGTCCTCGACCCCCTCCATCAGGTCGATCAGCCGGTCCCGGTGCTCGGGGAGCGCCGGGGCGAACCCGACCCCGCAGTTGCCCGCGACCACCGTGGTGACCCCGTGCCAGGACGACGGCTGCAACCGGGACTCCCAGGTCGCCTGCCCGTCGTAGTGGGTGTGGACGTCGACGAACCCGGGGGCGACGACGGCCCCGTCGGCGCTGATCTCGCGTCGACCGGTCCCGGCGACCCGGCCGACCTCCGCGATCCGGTCCCCGCTGACGGCGACGTCCGCGGTGCGCGGCGGACCGCCGTTCCCGTCGACCACCGTGCCACCTCGGACCACCAGGTCGTACTCGGCCATGCCCACCCCTTCGCCGCGGTCGGTCCCTCCCTCTCTAGCCGACGCGGCCGCCCGGCGATAGTCATGCAGCTGCATCAGCACCGACCGGAGCAACGGCTGTGGACGACTCGTCCCGGTCGCGGAGAACTGTCGGGGTGCGCGGGCACGCTGTGCGCATGACCTCCTTCACCGTTCAGCCCCGTGGTGTGTTCTCCCTGGCCGAGGCGGGTGCCTTCGGGCACGGCGCCGAGCCCGCCGGCGACTGGCCCGGGGGCGGCACCCTCACCGAGGGCGTGCTGCGGCTCGCCTTCTGTCGGGACGATCTGCGCGGCCAGGTCGGCGTGGCGCTGCGGCAGGACGAGGCGGGGGTGCACGGCGTCGTCAGCGGGCTGGACCCGGGTGAGCCCGTCGATCCGGTCCGGGAGCAGGTGGCCCGCATGCTCTCGCTGGACGGGGAGGGCGAGGCCTTCGCCGAGGTGGGCGAGCGGGATCCGCTGGTCGGCCGGATCCAGGCGGCGGCGCCCGGGCTGCGGCCCCTCCTGTTCGCGTCGCCGTACGAGGCGGCGCTGTGGTGCGTGATCACCCAGCGCTGGGGGCGCGGGCAGGCGCTGCGGGCGCGGGAGCGGTTGTCGCGGGGGTTCGGGCGGGTCGTGGAGGTGGCGGGGGTCGAGATCGCCGCCGTCCCCACGCCCGAGCAGATCCTCGCGGCGCCGGAGTTGCCCGGCCTGCCCGAGCTGAAGCAGGAGCGGTTGCGGGCCGTGGCGCGCGCGGCGACCGAGGGGCTCTTCGAGGCCGCGGTGATCCGGGAGGGCGAGCCGTCCGAGGTGCGGGAGCGGCTGCGCACGGTCAGTGGCATCGGCGAGTTCGCGGCCGGGTTGATC
>NZ_JACBXB010000391.1 GCF_013870575.1 Pseudonocardia pini | reverse complement strand
GCACGAAGGCCGACGTGCCGCCCACCGCCGCGATGTCGACGTCGCCGCCCAGCTCGGGTGCGGGTTCGCCCGGAGGTCGCATGCCCCCACGTTAGGACCGATTCGTTTCGGTGGGCGCCGAAACGTTCGGCGGGCGAGGTCGAGTCCGGATCGTCAGGCCTGCCACGCCGGGTCCCGGCCGATGAAGGCGAGCAGCTGCGTCTGCGCGTCGGCGTCCGCGGCGACCTCGACCTTGGGCCCGTACTGCCCGCTGGAGCGCAGGAGGTCGTCGATCGGCTGCATCCCCGCCACGAGGACCGCGCAGCGTTCCGGGTCGAGCGTGGCGTCCTGGCCCGTGGCCCGGGCGAGGTCCCAGGTGTGCATGAACACGTCGTTGGTGAAGAACTGCGCCACCGCCTCCGGCAGCGGGACCTCGCCGATGTGCCGGTCGACGACCTTCGTGTCGGCCGAGGTGGGGTCGTCGAGCAGGGCCTGGACCCCGTCGCTCATCGTGCGCCAGGCACCGAGCGGGTCGGTCTCGACGTCGGGTCCCTTCGGCAGGGTGACGTCCGCACCCCCCTCCAGGAAGCTCGGGAACCACTCCACGAGATGCCGGACGACGTCGCGGGCGGTCCACGCCGCCACCGGGGACGAGGCGTCCCAGGCGTCGGTCACGCCCGCCGCGACCCGGGTGAAGTGGCCCGCGACCTCGCGGTAGTCCTCGGCGGGGGATCGGTGCTCAGCCATGGTGTGCGTCTCCGGGGTCGGGGTGCTCGGTCTGTCCGCTCTGCAGACTGCCCGGTGGCGTCGGACTCATCGCCGGGCGGGGACGGCCTTTCCTCGAGACCCTCGCGCCCGGGACCGAGGGGCTCCGCCGCCCAGCACCTTCCTCCACAGTGGCCTGCGGACCACACCGGCGGCGACCCGCAGGAGCCTGGTCCGCAACGGCAGGCCGCTCACCTCGGAGGCGAGCAGCGGGTGGAGCAGCTCGAGCCTGCTGGGCCCGGCGTCCGCGTCCGTCGGGTCCGGCGGGCGCAGCCGGGAGGCGAAGCGCAGGGCGGAGTCGACGAGCCCCGTGAGGGCGGCCGTGCCGTCGGGGTCGGCGCGGAGCTGGTCGAGGAGGCCCTCGTCCTTGCGGCCGTCCTCGCGCGCGGCCAGGTCGCGGGCGAGCTCGCCCACCTTCCGGGACATCGACGCGGGTGTCTCGCCGCCGAGCGCCAGCACCTGCCTGCCGAGCTCAGCGGTCTCCTCCTCGACGTCGGGGGGATCGGTCACGTCGTCCGGGGTGGTGAGCAGGCGGGTCAGGTGGACGGTCGCGTCGAGCCTGCCCCAGGTCCAGTCCCACTCGCGCCACCTCGGGTCGCCGAACGCGCCGAAGTGCTGCAGGCGGGTACCGTACAGCTTGTCGTCGCCCAGCCCCGGGTCGTCGAGTGCCGGGTGCCGGACGTCCGGGCCGAGGCGCACGAACCCGAAGACGGGCGGGGACTGGTCCTCCGGCCCCTCGGCGAGCGCACCGGTGACCACCTCCACGGCCTCCATCGCCTCGCGCAGGGTGCCGGGCGCGTCCCCGGTCAGCCTCACGTAGTCGTCGACGGCCTGGGTGACCAGCCCGTCGAGCGTCTCCGGCACCGCGAGGGCGTCGAACTGGGCGTTCACGGCGTCCACGATCTCGACGTCCGTGCGGTCGCCGGGTTCCACCAGGTCGGACGCATAGAGGTCCCGCTCGACGGCGGCCTGGAGCGCCTCGATCCTGTCGAGGGCCTCGCCCAGCCGGGTCGCGAGGTCGAGCAGGTCCTGCTCCTCGCCCTCGGTCGACCGGATGTCGTCGCGGACCCTGCTGAGCAGCACCCGCACCGACCGTGACGCGCCGGAGAAGCCGAACTGCCACCCCTTCTCCGCCGACAGCGCCCACGCGGGTGCGAGGGTCGGGTCGAGCGGCGGGGGTGCGCTGGAGCGCAGCGGCGGTCGCGCGCCGGGGACGATCGTGGCGAGGCGGCCCCGCACCTCGTCGAGCGTCCCGGCGACGCGGGCCTCGCGGTAGAGCTGCTCGACGGCCTGCCTGCCGTCCTTCAGCCGCTCCAGCTCCTGTGGGCTCCCCACCGCGGCCTCGAGCAGCGACCGCGCCGCGGTGATCCGGCGTCGGCTGTCGCGCAGGGCGGCGAGCAGGTCGTCGACGTCCCCGCGGAAGTCCGCCTCGCGCGGGTAGCCGAGGCCGGACCCGAGCACCGAGAGGCCGCCGGGCGGGCCGTCCTGTGCGGCCGACGTCCGGGACAGCACCCCGTTCGACGGCACGACGTACAGGACCCGACGACTGATCCAGCCGTCCAGCCGCCGTCGCGCCGTCTCCTCGAGGATCGGTCCCAGGGGCGCGTTGTCGAGCACGCCGCCGTCGACCAGGTAGGTCTGGCGGGACGGGTCGCTGCGGCCCCCGACCTTCGCCACCCGCCGACCGCCCAGCTCCGTCGTCTCCGCCACGGGTTCGAACGCGCCCGGGAAGCCCGCGGACGCCCGCGCCGCCTGCGCGAGCGCACCGCCGTCGCCCGCGAACTCGTTGTCGGTCTGGAGGCGGAACCCCTGCTCGAGCCCGTAGTCGTAGCCCTGCGGGGACCGGAAGCGGTAGAGGCGGCGGTGGTCGGGGACGTCGAAGGGCGTGCCCGCGGCGTCGCGGTAGGAGCGGTCCGCGGTGCCGAGTGCCGTGGCGGTGAGGAAGAGCGTGGTCGGCGCGGCGGTCCTCCGCGGCCGTTCCGGGATCTCGGCGAGGGCCCGCTGGATCGTCCTCGCGAAGTAGCGGCCGTTCAGCACCGACGACGGCGGCGGCTCTGCCGGGTTCGGCAGGAGCTGTCCGGGGGCCAGGACGGCCTGACTCACCCACAGGTCCCGCAGGTCCGGCAGCGGGGCGCCGAAGGCCGAGGCCTTGGCGAGGATCGCCCCGTTCAGCCCGCCGGCGCTCGTACCCGACACGATGTCGACGACCACCCGCACCCGGTGCTGCCCGCAGAACTCGCCCCACCGCGCGAAGTGCTCCGCCTCGGCCCGCCCGCCGGGGCGGTCGAGGTACTCCTCGGGGAAGTCCTCCCCGCGAGAGGCGCGGGCGACCAGGTCCAGCTCGTGGACCACCCCGCTCATCCACACCGCCAGGCTGACCCCGCCGTTGAGGCACAGGGCGATGCGGATCGTGCGAACTGCCATGGTCGCTCCTCCCGACTGCACCGCCTGGGGGAGGAGGATGCCCGACGAACGGGAGATACGGAGTGTCCGCGATCCGTCACCGGTGTGGGCGGCGCGGGCGGCCGAGTCGGTGGACCTCACCCCCGCTGCCGCGTCAGGTGCCGCTCACCCGCCGCACCACCAGCTCCGGCGGCTCCGCGAGCTCCCCGCGGTCGGGGAAGTCGAACAGGCCCAGGATCAGCAGCATCGGGTAGTCCGGGGACTGCCCGCAACGCCGGACCAGCTCGTCGTCGACGAGGAAGTCGACGCCGTCCGGACGCCAGTCCACCGCGTAGCGGTGCGGCTCGCTCACGTCGATCGCCCGGGGTTCGGCGGAGAACTCCTCGTGCAGCGCGGGGTCCCGGAAGGGATGGATCCCGGTGCCGACCGCGGTCGCGGCGTCCCCGAACACCTCGACGAGACAGATCTCCCCGCAGCGTTCGGGGCGGTCCTCCATGCCGATCATCCAGGCGGAGAACATCGCGCGGGGCCCGAGCCGGGCACGACACTCCACCTCGATGCGGCCGTACCTCGGCACGAACCCGCGGGTCTCGGGCTGCTCCTCCCGCACGACCAGCCCGTCCCGGAAGGGCTGCTGGCCCAGGGGGCTGCCGACGGGGCCGGACCAGTTGCCGGACTGCACGGCGGAGACGCGCAGGGGCGGATCGTGCAGGTCGGCGCACCACACGGGATGGTCCGCGGGGACGGTGAGGTGCAGTCCCTCGTCGTCGAGCCGGTAGGCCGCGGCGGCTGCGGCGCGCGAGCTCCACGCGGGCAGGTAGGCCGGGGTCCAGACGGCGGGGTCCAGCTCTCGGAAGGTCTCCTCGAACACGGTCACCTCGATCGGGCAGGTCGGAACCCGACGTCGTCGAGTCGCAGGGTCGGATGGCTGCGGCGGCGGACGGAGGCGCGGCAGCTCCACTGCTCGTCGAACCAGCCGCCCCCGCGCAGGACACGGTAGGTGCCGTAGACCTCGGGATCGTAGAGGTCCCAGCACCACTCCCACACGTTGCCGAGGGTGTCGTGCAGGCCCCAGGCGTTGGGTTCCCTGGTGCCCACCTCGTGCACCCGCTCGCCGGAGTTGGCGCGGTACCAGGCGATGTCCGCGAGCGGGCCGTAGCGGGGGCCGGTCGTGCCCGCGCGGCAGGCGTACTCCCACTCGGCCTCGGTGGGCAGCCGGAAGCCGTCCGCGGTGCGGTCCCACTCGACGTCCTCGCCGTCGACGGCGTAGGCGGGCTGCAGGCCCGCCCGCCGGGAGAGGTCGTTGCAGGCGGCGAGGGCCTCCCACCAGGTGATCTCGGTGAGCGGCAGGTCCAGGTCCCCGGTCACCGGGTGCGCGGCGATCTCGAACGCCGCGACCGCCACGGCCCAGCTCCGCTGCGACCGCCGGTCCGACAGCGTGACTCGGCCCGCGGGGAGCGCGAGGAGGCGAGGCTCGTCCACGGTCGGGAACGGTAGCGCGACGTACGCTCGAAGGATGAGCCTCGCGGTCGCGACCACCCTCGACCACGCCTACGCCCGAGCCGTGCCGGAGCTGACCGTCCCCTGGGCGGCCGCGCCCGCGCCGGACCCGCGGCTCGTGCTGCTCAACGAGGGGCTCGCGGCGGAGCTGGGCCTCGCGGTCGAGCCGTTGCGTGGCCGGGACGGCCTGGTCCTGTTCACCGGGGCGGTGCCGGACACCGTGGCGCTGGCCTACGCGGGCCACCAGTTCGGCGGCTACTCGCCGCGCCTCGGAGACGGCCGGGCGTTGCTGCTGGGCGAGCTGTCCGACGGCCGGGACCTGCATCTCAAGGGCTCCGGGCGCACCCCGTTCGCGCGGGGCGGCGACGGGAAGGCGCCGCTCGGACCGATGCTGCGCGAGTACGTGGTCGGGGAGGCCATGCA
>NZ_JACBXB010000390.1 GCF_013870575.1 Pseudonocardia pini | reverse complement strand
CGGCTCCGCGACGGCTCGCTGCACGCCCTCGACGCCCGCTGCCCCCACGCGGGCGGACCCCTGGCCGACGGGCAGCTCGACGCCCGCAAGGTCGTCTGCCCGCTGCATCTGCGGGCCTACTCGTTCGCCGACGGCACCTGCCCCGAGGGCCCGGGGGTGGCGGTGTACGCGGTGCGGGACGAGGGCGGGGAGCTGGTGGTGGAGGCCTAGGTCGGTTGATCAACAGGCCTTCATGCAGGGTGGCTTTGCGGGAGGGGCCGCGCCAGTGGTGATCAACAGGCCCTCATGCAGGGTGCGTGTCGGTACGGGTCGCACCGGGGTGATCAACAGGCTTCTACGCAGGTGGTCCGCGGGCGTGGGGCTGCGCCGAGTGATCAACAGGCCCTCATGCAGGGTGCGTGCTGGTGGGTCCGCGCCAGCGGTGATCATCAGGCCCTGACGCAGGCCCCTCGCTGCATCAGGGCCTGATGATCAAGCTCGGAGGAGATCATCAGGCTCCAGCGCAGGTTTTCCCGTGCAGGAACCTGCGTCAGGGCCTGTTGATCATCCCAGGGGGTGGCGTCAGGGGACTGGGGATCATCGAGGGGTCGCGCTGGGAGTTCTGCTCAGCTGGGGTGGGGCGGCGGTCCGCGCCTGGCCCAGCGCCTCCGTGAGCAGAGCGCGGACGTGCGCGCTCTCGGCGGTGTAGTACACGAAGGTCCCCTCGCGGCGGCCCTCGACCAGCCCGGCGAGCCGCAGTTTGGCGAGGTGCTGGCTCACCGCGGTGGGCGCGGCGCCGACGAGCTCGGCGAGGCAGGCCACGGACGTCTCGCCCTGCAGGAGCGCCCAGAGGATCTTGATCCGGGTGGGGTCCGCGAGCAGGCGCAGCGAGTCGGCCGCCCGGCGGACCTGCTGCTCGGACGGCATCGCGAAGTCCGGGATGCCTTCGTGCACGTCCGCGACTCTACCGAACACCTGAGCGGTCCTGCAGGTATCCATGCAGCTCATTGCGTATCTGCGTGTATGCGAAGGTATGTTGACGCGCATGCTCTCGCTGCCGGAGGTGCGGTCCGCCGCGCTGGCCCTCGTCGCGTTCGCCGCGGCCGTCCCCGCCGACCTCCTGGGGGCTCCGTGGCCGCTGGTCGCGTTGCTCTACGCCGCCTGCTACCTGGCGGGTGGCTGGGAGCCGGCCTGGTCGGGGCTGCGGGCGCTCCGTGAGCGGACGCTCGACGTCGACCTGCTGATGATCGTCGCCGCGCTCGGCGCCGCGGCGATCGGCCAGTACCTCGACGGCGCCCTGCTCATCGTGATCTTTGCGGGCTCGGGGGCGTTGGAGGCCGTGATGACCGCGCGCACCAGGGCCAGCATCACCGGGCTCCTGGACCTCGCCCCGGAGATCGCGCACCGCGTCGTCGGGGACCGGGAGGAGACGGTGCGGGCCGCCACGCTCCTGGTCGGAGACGAGGTGCGGGTCCGACCCGGCGAGAAACTGCCCGCGGACGGCGTCGTCGTGTCCGGGGCGAGCGAGGTCGACGCCTCGAGCCTCACCGGCGAGCCGCTGCCCGTGTCGCGGAACCTCGGCGACGACGTCTTCGCGGGCACCGTCAACGGCACGGGCGCGCTGCGCGTGCGGGTCACCGCCGACCCGACGCAGACCGTGGTCGCGGGAATCGCGGCCCAGGTCGCCCGGGCGGCGGAGACGAAGTCGCGCCGGCAGCTGTTCGTCGAGCGTGTGGAGCAGCGGTACTCGGTGGTCGTGGTGGTCGCGGCGGTGCTCGTGTTCGCGGTGCCGCTGCTCCTCGGCGAGGCGCTGCGGGAGGCGCTGCTGCGGGCGATGACCTTCATGATCGTCGCGTCCCCGTGCGCGGTCGTGCTGGCGACGATGCCCCCGTTGCTCGCGGCGATCGCGGTGGCGGGTCGTCGCGGCGTGCTCCTCAAAGAGGCCGGGGTCGTGGAGGCGCTGGCCGAGGTCGACGCCGTGGTGCTCGACAAGACCGGCACCGTCACCCGTGGACGGCCCGAGGTCCGGGCGGTGGAGACGGTGTCGGCGCGGCACTCGACGGACGAGGTGCTCGCGCTGGCCGCGGCCGCCGAGCTCGGCTCGGAGCACGTGCTGGGACGGGCGGTGGTCCGCGAGGCGCGCCGCCGCGGCCTGGACCTCCAGCAGGCTCGGGAGACCACGGCCCTGCCGGGAGTGGGTGTCGCGGCGGAGTTCGAGGGGGCGCTGCGGGTGGCGGTGGGCCGACCGGAGAGCACGAAACGTGCGACCACGGCGGTCACGACCAGCGCTGAGAGCACGAAACGTGCGACCACGGCGGTCACGACCAGCGCTGAGAGCACGAAACGTGCTGCCCTCGCCGACCTCGTGGACCGCGCCGAGGAAGCCGGGCGGACCGCGGTGGTCGTGCGCGTCGACGGGGAGCCCACCGGCGTGATCGTCCTCGCCGACGAACCCCGCCCCGCCGCGCGCGCGGCCCTCGCGCGGCTCCGCGAGACGGTGGGCGAGCCCACGATGCTCACCGGCGACGCGGAGGGCCCTGCCCGCGCGGTCGCGGACAGGGTCGGGATCGCCCAGGTCGAGTCAGGTCTCGCCCCCGCCGACAAGACGGCGCACCTCCCGCCCCGCGCCCTCGCCGTCGGGGACGGGCTGAACGACGCCCCGCTGCTCGCGACCGCGCACGTGGGCCTGGCCGTCGGGGAGGGGGCGGGGACGCTCTCCGTCGAGGCCGCCGACGGGGTGCTGCTCCGCGACCCGCTGGGCGCGCTCGCCCCGCTGGTCACCCTGGCCAGACGCGCGCGGCGGATCGCCCGGGCCAACCTGGCGTTCGCGGCGGCGGTGATCGTGGGGCTGGTGACCTGGGACCTCGTCGGCACCCTGCCGCTCGCGCTCGGCGTGGCCGGACACGAGCTCTCGACCGTCCTCGTCTGCCTGAACGGGCTCCGGATCCTGGTGTGGCCGGGCTGGTCAGAGCACGTCGAGGGCGCGCAGGGCCATGCGACGGAGCAGGGCCGCGACCTCGTCGGGGCTGCTCCGTGAGCCGCTGTGCGGGGTGGAGTTGAGCAGGCCGAACGTGCCGTGCGCGGCCACCCTCGCCTCCTCGGGGGCGAGGTCGGGGTGCACGCGGCGCAGGGCCTCGACCCAGATCTCGACGTAGGTCCGCTGCACCCGCCGGACCCGCCTGCGGTCGCCCTCGGGCAGGTTGTCGAGGTCGCGGTCCTGCACCACGATCAGCTCAGGCTCACGCAGCGCGAACGCCAGCTGGAAGTCGACGAGTGCGGCCACCACCTCGCGCGGCTCGCCGTCGGCCCGTTCCCGGCCCCCGGCCAGCAGCCGCTCGCTGATGTCGATCAGCAGCGAGGCCAACACGGCGTCCTTGCCCGGGAAGTGCCGGTAGAGCGCGGGCCCGCTGATCCCGACGGCCGCGCCGAGCTCCGCGATGCTCACCCCGTGGTAGCCGTGCCGGGCGAACAGCACCGCAGCGGTGCGCAGGATCTGCTCCCGACGCGTCGCCGTCCCCTCGATCCGCGGCGCGGCCATGACAGAGCAGGGTAATGCCCTCAGCCTGGGCACAGGGCCGGGCACCTACCCTGGTCACATGGCTCGCGTCCCCGGACCGGACCCCGCCGCGGGGGTTCGTGACCGGCTGCGCGCGCGACTCGGCGTCCGGACCACGACCGCGCTCGCCTCGGCGATCACCGTCGCCGTCGTGCTCCTGGTGGCCGGGGCGGCGCTCGTCCTCGGGCTGAACGCGCTGCTGCGGATGCAGCTCGAGCAGGCCGCCGTCCAGCAGGCGACCCAGCTCGGCGAGCGGGTCGCGGCGAACTTCGCGGGCTCGGACGACATCAAGCGCAACGCCATCCTGGCCACCGGCAAGCGCTCCGACCTGGTCGAGGTCGTCACCGACTACAACTCCGACCCCGACCACGCACCGGACGTCCAGAACATCGGCTCCTCCGATCCGCTGCCCGAGTACCCGCTGATGTCCGACGTGCTCGTCGAGCCGGACGACGTCCAGGTCGTCGACTCCACGTGGATCACCCTCAACGAGGGGAAGGACGAGGAGGTCCTGGTCGTCGCGAAGGGCTTCGACTTCCCCCCGACCGGGCAGGACTTCACGGTCCTCGCCGCGCAGCCCGTGGACTTCCTGCACCGCGCGGTGGACACGGTGCTCGCGATGGTGCTCGTCGGCGTCCCGGTGCTGGTGGTGCTCGTCGGCGGCGCGACCTACCTGTTCGCCGGGCGTGCCCTGCGCCCGGTCGAGGCCATCCGCGCCCGAGTGGCCCGGCTGTCGGACCGGGACCTGAGCCAGCGGGTGCCCGTCCCGCCCGCGCGGGACGAGGTCGGGATGCTGGCCGAGACCATGAACCAGATGCTCGGCAGGCTGGAGAGCGCGCAGTCCACCCAGCGCCGCTTCGTCGCCGACGCCAGCCACGAGCTGCGCAGCCCGCTCACCACGATCGCCTCCGGCCTGGAGCTGCTGTCCGGTTCGGTCGAGGAGGCGGACCGCTCCACCGTGCAGACCCTGCGCGGCGAGGCGGGCAGGTTGGACCGGCTGGTCGACGGCCTGCTGCTGCTCGCCCGCTCCGACGAGCGCGGCCTGCAGCCGAACCGCGAGGACGTGGACCTCGACGAGATCGTGGAGGCCGAGCGCGGCCGCCCGTCCGACGTCGGCGGGGTCGCCCCCGAGGTCCGCACGGATCCCGTGCGGGTCTCCGGCGACCGCGCCCAGCTCGTCCGGGCCGTGCGCAACCTCGTGGACAACGCCCGCAGGCACGCCCGCTCGCGGGTGCTGGTCACGCTCGTCGCGGCCGGTGACGAGGCGCTGGTCGAGGTCGCAGACGACGGCCCGGGCGTGCCCCCCGCCGACCGCGAGCGGATCTTCGAGCGGTTCGTGCGGCTCGACGAGGCCCGCGCCCGGTCCGACGGCGGCGCGGGGCTCGGGCTGGCGATCGTCCGGGAGATCGTGGCGGTGCACGGCGGGAGCGTGGAGGTCGTCGAGTCGGACATGGGCGGTGCGCTGTTCCGGCTGCGGCTGCCGCTGGTCGAGGCGGGTGCGCCCACCGAGGAGCACGGTCTCGCGCCGGAGCTGTTCG
>NZ_JACBXB010000038.1 GCF_013870575.1 Pseudonocardia pini | reverse complement strand
GAGTGGGGCTGGCACGGGGAGTTCCCGAAGGCCACGTCGATCGCCGGCGTGATCGTCGCGATCCTGCTGCCGGTCATCCTGATCGGGCACCACGCGAGCTGGACCGAGATCCTCTTCGCGGTGGTCCCGGCCGTCGCCATCCTCGCCGCCGTGGTGTGGGGCAACCTGCGCAAGCGGAACGACTGGCGCCGGTAGCTTGAGCGACGCGGTCGAGCTGGAGGTCGCGGGCCGCACGGTCCGACTGTCCAGTCCGGATCGCGTCTACTTCGCCGCCCGGGGCGAGACCAAGCTGGATCTCGCCCGGTACTACATGGCGGTCTCCGACGGGATCGTCCGGGCGCTGCGGGACCGCCCGTGCATGCTGCACCGGTTCCCCAAGGGGACCGACGGGGACAAGGTCCACCAGAAGCGGCTGCCCCGCGGGGCACCGGAATGGGTCCCCACGGTGCGGGTGCACTTCCCCCGCTACAACCGGTACGCCGACGAGCTGGCCGTCGCCCATCCCGCGGACGTCGTGTGGGCGGTGCAGATGTCCACCGTGGAGTTCCACCCGTGGAACTCCCGGGCCGCGGACACCGAGTCCCCCGACGAGTGGCGGATCGACCTGGACCCGATGCCGTCGGCGACCTACGCGGACGTGCGGCGGGTCGCCGGGGTCGTTCGCGAGGTGCTGGACGAGCTCGGTGCGGTCGGGTACCCGAAGACCTCCGGCGGCAAGGGGCTGCACGTCTACGTGCGGATCCCGCCCGCGCACGGGTTCGGCGAGGTGCGCCGCGCGGCCCATGCGTTCGCCGTCGAGGTCGGGCGGCGGTGCTCGCTGGTGGACCTGAACTGGTGGCGCAAGGACCGGGACCCGAAGTCGATCTTCGTGGACTACAACCAGAACGCCCGGGACCACACCATCGCCTGCGCCTACTCCGTCCGCGGCACCCCGGAGGCCCGGGTCTCCACCCCGATCCGCTGGGACGAGATCGACTCGGCCGAGCCGGGCGACTTCACGATCGCGACCGTGCCCGCACGCTTCGCCGAGCTCGGCGACCTGCACGCGGAGATCGACTCGAGCGCCTTCGACATCGCCCCGCTCCTCGAGTGGGCGGACCGGGCCCTGCAGGACGAGGGCACGGACCTCCCGGACCTGGACGAGGCCTGACCCTTCGAGGTGATCACCAGGCCCTCACGCAGGTTCGATCTCGAGAGATCCCGCGTAGCGGCCTGTTGATCTACCCAGGCCGTGGTCATCAGGCCCTGGCGCAGGTCAGAAGGCCGCGGCGCGGAACCGGGCGTACTCGGCGACCAGCCGCGCCTTCGGGTAGTGCGCGTTCAGGCCGCTGGGGTTCGGGAGCACCCAGATCCGCGTCGGGCCGATCGTGGGCTCCTGGGCGCCGACCAGCGCGTCCCGGTCCCCGAACGCCGTGCGGTAGGCGCCCATCCCCACGACGGCGAGCCAGGTCGGGGTGAACCGCTCGACCAGCTTCCCGAGCACCCGGCCGCCCTCGACGAGCTCGGCGTCGGACAGCTCGTCCGCCCGGGCGGTGGGGCGGGCGGCCATGTTGGTGATGCCCATCCCCCAGGCGGGCAGCTCGCCCTGCTCCTCCGGGCGCAGCAGCCGCGGGGTGAACCCCGACTCGTGGAGCACCGGCCAGAAGCGGTTCCCGGGGCGGGCGAAGTGGTGTCCGGTGGCCGCCGAGACGAGGCCGGGGTTGATCCCGCAGAACAGCACCCGCAGGGCGGGATCGTCCGGGCCGGGGAGCACGTCGGGCAACGAGTGCGCGCGAGCCGCTTCCAGCTCGGCGGCGGTCGGCAGGGCCACGTGCGCATCATCCACCTGCGACGATCATCGCGCGCGGCGACCCGGTCCGGTGATCGCACGTTTCGTGCTCTCAGCGCGCCCACGACCGCGCTGGGTGCACGCGATCGCCGATCATGCAGCGCTGACAGCACGAAACGTGCGATCTTGAAGCGCCGGGCACGCACCTGTGAGCGAGGGGGCGCCGCTCACGGCTCAGGACAGGTTGCGCGCCATCTTCTGCAGCACCTCGACCGCGGCGCGGTACTCCTCCTCGGAGACCCCCTCGGTGATCCGCGCGCGGTAGTCCCGGATCGCGACGATCAGTCGTCCCCGCGCGGCGGAGCCGGTGGGGGTCACGGTGATCCGACCCGCCACCTCCTGCACCCAGTGCTGGGCGCGGAGCTGGTCGAGCACCAGCCGGGCCGTGGCGCCGGAGCCGGCGAACGGGGCGAGGGCGGCATCGAGCGCGGCCACGGTGTCGGCGCCGCCCGCGATCGCGTTGAGCGCCTGCCAGTGCCGCCGCCCGATCCCCTCGTCCTTCAGCACCCGGTCCATCGAGGACTCGATCAGCTGGTCGACGCGTTTGAGCCACCAGCCGATGGGTTTGTCGGCCGAGTGGTCGCAGCCGGGCCCGTGCACGTGCCCGGGCGCGTCGGAGGGGGTGGCCACGGATCAAGGATGCCCCATCTGCGGCGCCCTCACCAGCGACGACGTCGACAGCCTCGCGAGCGGTGCCGTGCACGGGTCGGGTCAGCCGACCGTCAGCACCTCGGCGAGGTCGAACGAGACCGGCCGCTCGAGCTGCTCGTAGGTGCACGACTCGGGCGTGCGGTCGGGGCGCCAGCGCACGAACTGTGCGGTGTGCCGGAACCGCGAGCCCTCCATGTAGTCGTAGCGCACCTCGACGACCCGCTCGGGCCGCAGCGGGACGAACGAGAGGTCCTTGCCGTTGTTCCAGCGGCTGCCCTCGTTCTTGCGCGGCGTGCGTTCCCCGGTCATGTGCGCCGCCCAGTTCCAGGGATGCCCCTCGAACTCGGTGACCAGCGGCTGGAGCTCGGTGAAGAGCTCCTTGCGCCGGGCCATCGGGAAGGCCCCGACGACCCCGACCGACGCGAGCACGCCCCGCTCGTCGACCAGGCCGAGCAGCAGGGAGCCGATCGCGTCGGGGCCCGACTTGTGCACCCGGTAGCCGGCGACCACGCAGTCGCAGGTCCGCTCGTGCTTGATCTTGGTCATCACCCGCTTGTCGGGCTGGTAGGTCTGGTCGGCCTTCTTGGCGATCAGTCCGTCGAGCCCGGCGCCCTCGAACTGCTCGAACCAGCGCTGCGCCTCCTCGACGTCTCGGCTCAGCGGCGTGACGTGCACCGGCGGCCGCGCCTCGGCCAGGGCCTCCTCCAACCGCGCCCGCCGCACCTCGAAGGGCTCGCCGGTGAGGTCCTCGTCGCCCAGCGCGAGGAGGTCGAACGCCACGAAGCTCGCCGGGGTCTGCTCGGACAGCAGCGTCACGCGGCTGGCGGCGGGGTGGATGCGCTGCTGCAGCGCCTCGAAGTCCAGCGTGTTGCCCTCGACGTTCGCGACGATCACCTCGCCGTCGATCACCGCACGCTCCGGGAAGTTCGCGAGGACCGCCTCGACGACCTCCGGGAAGTACCGGGTCATCGGCTTCTCGTTGCGGCTGCCGATCTCGACCTCCGCGCCGTCCCGGAACACGATCGACCGGAAGCCGTCCCACTTCGGCTCGTACAGCTGACCCGGCGGGATGTCCTTGACCGGCTTGGCCAGCATCGGCTTGACGGGCGGCATCACGGGCAGGTCCACGCGGACAGTCTGCACGGTGGCGCAAATCGCCGTCGTGAGCGGCGATGGTCGCCCTGGCGACTATCGCCGCTCACAGCCGCAGGAGTCTCGGTGCACGAACCTCGGGGCCAGGCGGATCGTCTGCGGAGCCGCGGTCGGGTCACCCATGCGGCGCAGCAGCAGCCGCACCGCCTCCCTGCCGATCTCCGCGAACGGCTGGGCGACGACGGTCAGGCGCGGGGCGAAGAGGTCCGCCCACGGGAAGTCGTCGAAGCAGGCCAGGGCGACGTCGTCGGGCACGTGCACCCCCGCCTCGCGGAAGGCCTGCATCGCGCCGATCGTCATGGAGTTGTTCGCGGTGATCACCGCGGTCGGCGGGTCGGTCCTGGCGAGCAGCGCGTGCACGGCGACCCGCGCGGGCTCCTCGGCGGAGTGTCCGTCCACCAGCAGCTCGACCCCGATCCCGGCCCGCTGCAGACCGAGCCGGTACCCGGCCACGCGCTCGACGGTCGTCCGCAGCCCCGGATGCCCCGCCACCAGGGCGATCCGGGTGTGCCCGCCCTTCGCTAGGTGCCCGACGAGCCCGGCGACCGCCTCGACGTTCTCGCTGCCGACCTGGTCCATCCGGTCGTCGATCAGCCGGTCGACGAGGACGGTCGGGACCCCCTGGGCCGTCAGGAAGCCCAGTGCCGCATCGGGTTGCGCGGAGGGGGCGAACAGGACGCCGTCGACGCGGCGGCCGTGCAGCCGTCGGATCACGGTGTCCTCGTACTCCGGGTCCTCGTGCGGGTCGACGAGCAGCAGCGTGTAGCCCTGCCGCGCCGACTCGGCCTCGATCGCGTGGATCAGCTCGCCGAGGAACGGGTTCGAGATCGCCGGGAGCGCGAGCCCGATCGTCGTGGTGCGGGCCGTGGCGAGGGCCTGCGCGACGGTGTTGGGCGTGTAGTCCGCGGCACGGACGGCGTCGAGCACCAGGGCGCGCGTCTGCGGCCGCACGGCCCGGGTCCCGTTGAGGACGTGCGAGACGGTCGCGATCGACACGCCCGCGAGCCGTGCGACATCGGCCATGGTCGCCACCCGCCACCTCCGAACCCCAGCATCCAGCATCCGAACCTGATCGACGATGACGCGGCCCACCCCGCGTGAGCCGCGTCACCATGACCAGCAAACCACACGAGTTAAGCGGTTGCGCAAGCGCTTAACTTTCGCCTACCGTACACAACAGCGTGACATGGAACACGTCCCGACCCGGAACCCTGCAGCATCGCCACACGACGACATCCGAGGAGGAGGGCACCGTGGCCCCACCGCCGAGCAGGTCGCCCGACCGTCCACCCCACCGAAGGCGCAGTCCCCTGCGGATCGCCCGTTCAGGTCCGCTGGCCCTGCTGGCCGTGGTACTGCTCGCCCTCTCCGGCTGTGCGGGCGCGGGCGCGCTCGGCGGCGGTGGCGAGGGACAGCAGACGATCACCATCGCGATCGTCTCCAACCCGCAGATGCAGGACGCGATCGAGCTCTCGCCGCAGTTCGAGGCGGAGAACCCGGACATCCGGCTGAAGTTCGTGAGCCTGTCCGAGAACGAGGCCCGCGCCAAGATCACCGCCTCGGTCGCGACCGAGGGCGGCGAGTTCGACGCGGTGATGATCTCGAACTACGAGACCCCGCAGTGGGCTGCCAACGGCTGGCTGGTCGACCTCGACCCGCTGATGGCCCAGACCCCCGGGTACGACGAGGACGACTTCATCCCGGCCGTCCGCGGGGCGCTGTCCGGCCCGGACGGGCACATGTACGCGGTGCCGTTCTACGGCGAGTCGTCCTTCCTGATGTACCGCAAGGACCTCTTCGCGCAGGCCGGGATCACCATGCCCGCCCAGCCGACCTGGCAGGACGTCGCCGCGGCGGCCCAGAGGCTGCACGACCCGGCCAACGGGATGTCCGGCATCTGCCTGCGCGGCAAGCCCGGCTGGGGTGAGGTGATGGCCCCGTTCGACACCGTGGCCAACACCTTCGGCGCCCGCTGGTTCGACCCGCAGTGGAACGCCCAGCTCACCTCGCCGCAGTTCCGTGCCGCGGCGAACTTCTACGTCGACCTCGTGCAGAACTACGGCACGCCCGGCGCCGCCACCAGCGGCTTCTCCGAGTGCGGCACACAGTTCAGCCAGGGCAACGCGGCCATGTGGTACGACGCCACGGTCGCGGCGGGCATCGTCGAGAACCCGGAGGAGTCCCGGGTCGCGGGCAACGTCGGCTACGCGCCCGCCCCCGTCGTCGAGAAGCAGGACGCCGGCTGGCTCTACACCTGGTCGCTGGCCATCCCGAAGACCTCCGACGAGGCGGGCACGACCGCCGCGACGTGGAGGTTCCTGTCCTGGATGACCAGCAAGGACTACGGCCCGATGGTCGGCGGGCAGCTCGGGTGGGAGCACGTCCCGCCGGGTGCCCGGCAGTCGACCTACCGGATCCCGGAGTACGTCGAGGCGTCGAAGGCCTACGCGCAGCAGACGCTGGACGCGATCGCCGCGGCCGACCAGAAGAACCCGACGGTCGAGCCCGTGCCCTACACCGGCATCCAGTTCGTCGCGATCCCCGAGTTCCAGGACCTCGGGACGCGGGTCAGCCAACAGCTCTCGGCGGCCGTCGCCGGGCAGCAGACCGCGGACGAGGCGCTGGACCAGGCCCAGGTCTACGCCGAGACCGTCGGCGAGTCCTACCAGAGGGAGGGACAGTGACCGTCACCGAGCAACGGCCGGCGGAGATCGTCCCCCGGCAACCCGCGAGCGCGGGCCGCGAGGGCTGGATCCGGCGCGCGCCGCTGCTTCCGGCGCTGATCTTCACGATCATCGTCACGCAGCTGCCGTTCCTGTTCACGATCTACTACTCGCTGCAGAGCTGGAACCTCGTCCGCCCGGGCAGCGCCCAGTTCGTCGGCCTGGACAACTACGTCAAGGTGTTCACCGACAGCCAGTTCCGCGGCGTCGCGGTCAACACCGTGGTGCTCACCGCGGGCGCGGTGCTGATCTCGATGGTGCTGGGCCTGGCGTTCGCGCTGCTGCTGGACCGGCAGTTCCGCGGCCGCGGATTCGTGCGGACGCTGCTGATCACGCCCTTCCTCATCACGCCGGTCGCGGCCGCGCTGCTGTGGAAGACGGTCCTGTTCGACCCGACCTACGGGCTGATCAACTTCGTGCTCTCGCCCTTCGGCGCGGGCCAGACGGACTGGATCTCGGCCTTCCCGCTGACCTCGGTCATGGTCGCGCTGGTCTGGCAGTGGACGCCGTTCATGATGCTGCTGACCCTCGCGGGCCTGCAGAGTCAGCCGCACGACGTCCTCGAGGCGGCCCGCGTCGACGGGGCGGGGTCCTTCGCGATCTTCCGCGAGGTCACGCTGCCGCACCTGCGCCGGTTCATCGAGCTGGGCATCGTGCTCGGCGCGATCTACCTGGTCAACACGTTCGACGCCATCTACATGATGACCCAGGGCGGCCCGGGCACCGCCAGCGCGAACCTGCCCTTCTACATCTACCAGCGCGCGTTCCTGGGCTTCGACATCGGACAGTCCGCGGCGATGGGCGTGGTGGTCGTGATCGCCACGATCATCGTCTCCACGTTCGCCCTGCGGCTGATCTTCCGCAGCTTCCAGACCGAGGAGGGATGATGGCCGCACCGACCACGGAACGCCCGGCCTCCACGGGCGACACCCGGGAGCTCGCCCCCGCCCGCCGCGGCAACCGCGCCGGACCCGCACTGCTCACCGTCCTGACCTGGATCGTCGGGATCGGGTTCTTCTTCCCGATCCTGTGGATGGTGCTCACGGCCTTCAAGAAGGAGGCCGACGCCTACACCAGCCCACCCTCGCTGTTCTTCACGCCGACGCTCGAGCAGTTCGAGACGGTGTTCAGCTCGGGCATCGGGCCGTACCTGCTGAACTCGCTGTTCGCCACGGTCATGTCCACCGTCTTCGTCCTGCTGCTGGCGGTCCCCGCGGCCTACGCGGTGTCGCTGCGGCCGGTGAAGAAGACCCAGGACGTGCTGTTCTTCTTCATCTCCACCAAGATGCTGCCGGTCGTGGCGGCCATCGTGCCGATCTACGTCGTCGTCAACAACATCGGCATGCTGGACAACATCTGGACGCTCGTCGTCCTGTACACGGCGATGAACCTGCCCATCGCGGTGTGGATGATGCGCTCGTTCTTCCAGGAGGTCCCCAAGGAGCTCCTGGAGGCCGCGTCGATGGACGGGGCGTCGCTGTGGCGCTCCATGCGGGAGGTCGTGCTGCCGGTGGTCTCCCCCGGCATCGCCGCCACCTCGCTGATCTGCGTGATCTTCGCGTGGAACGAGTTCTTCTTCGCCGTCAACCTCACCGCCGCGACCGCCGCGACGGTGCCGGTGTTCCTCGTCGGGTTCATCACCTCCGAGGGGCTGTACTTCGCCAAGCTCTGCGCCGCGGCCACCATGTGCGCGCTGCCGGTCGTCGTCGCAGGCTGGATCGCCCAGAACAAGCTCGTCCAGGGCCTCTCCTTCGGAGCTGTGAAGTGAGAGGGCGCCGTCAAGTGAAGGGGGCCCGTCGTGGCTGACGTCGTGTTCGACCAGGCGTCCCGGGTGTATACCGCCGGGGCCAAGCCCGCCGTGAACCGGCTGGACCTCGAGATCGCCGAGGGCGAGTTCGTCGTCCTGGTGGGTCCGTCCGGGTCCGGCAAGTCCACCGCGCTGCGCATGCTCGCCGGTCTCGAGGAGATCGACGACGGCGAGATCAGGATCGGCGGCCGCAACATGGTCGGCGTGCCGTCGCGGGACCGGGACATCGCGATGGTGTTCCAGAACTACGCGCTGTACCCGAACAAGACCGTCGGGGACAACATGGCGTTCCCGCTCAAGATGCGGGGCGTGGACAAGGCGACCCAGCAGGAGAAGGTGCGCGCGGCCGCGGACATCCTCGGGCTCACCGACTACCTCGACCGCAAGCCCAAGGCGCTGTCCGGCGGGCAGCGGCAGCGCGTCGCGATGGGGCGGGCGATCGTGCGGGAGCCACAGGTCTTCCTCATGGACGAGCCGCTGTCCAACCTCGACGCCAAGATGCGCGTGTCCACCCGCACCGAGATCGCCGCCATGCAGCGACGGCTCGGGGTGACCACGGTGTACGTCACGCACGACCAGGTCGAGGCCATGACCATGGGTGACCGGGTGGCGCTCCTGGCGGACGGCAAGCTCCAGCAGTTCGACACCCCCGCGGACCTCTACGACAAGCCGGCGAACGCGTTCGTGGCCGGGTTCATCGGCTCGCCCGCGATGAACCTGTTCACGCTGCCGGTGTCCGCGGAGGGCGTGCGCATCGGCTCGTCAGAGCTGCGGCTGCCGCGCGAGGTGCAGTCGCGGATCAGCGGGGACCGGGTCACGCTGGGCATCCGGCCGGAGCAGTGGGGCGTCGCGAACGGGGACGGCGGGGCGTCGGCGGGCGGCGTGAAGGCGCAGGTCGACGTCGTCGAGGAGCTGGGCAGCGACGCCTACCTCTACGCCCACCTCGACGACGACGCGCAGACCGCGGTCGTGGTCCGCACCGCGGGCCGGTCGGGGGCGCGCCGGGGCGACCAGATCGTCCTGACCCCGACGAGCGACGAGCTGCACCTGTTCGACCCGGAGTCGGGCGATCGCCTGTAACCCCCCGCCGAGATGAACCTCAGTGTCGTTCGATCATGGTCGAGACGACACCGAGGTTCATCTCGGCTCGGGCGTCAGGTGCGGTTCGCGGCGGCGAGCTGGCCACAGGCCGCGTCGATCTCCTGGCCGCGGGTGTCCCGGACCGTGCAGCTCACGCCTGCCGCCTCGATCCGGCGCACGAACTCGCGCTCGACGGGCTTGGGGCTCGCGTCCCACTCGCTGCCCGGAGTGGGGTTGAGCGGGATCAGGTTGACGTGCACGCGCTTGGTGCCGATCCGCTGCCGCAGGAGCTTGCCGAGCAGGTCGGCGCGCCAGGGCTGGTCGTTGACGTCCCGGATCAGGGCGTACTCGATGGACACCCGACGGCCGGTGGTCTGCGCGTAGCGACGGCCGGCGTCGAGCACCTCGCCGACGTTCCACCGGTTGTTGACGGGGACCAGGGTGTCCCGCAGCTCGTCGTCCGGCGTGTGGAGGGAGATCGCCAGGGTGACCGGCAGGCCCTCCTGCGCGAGCTTGTCGATGGCCGGGACCAGCCCGACGGTGCTCACGGTGATCCCCCGGGCGGAGATGCCGAAGCCGTTCGGGGCGGGCTCGGTGATGCGGCGCAGCGCCGCGACCACCCGCTTGTAGTTCGCGAGGGGCTCACCCATGCCCATGAAGACGATGTTGCTCAGGCGCCTGCCGGGACCCAACGCGCCGTCCTGCGCGGCCTTCGCGGCCTGGCGCACCTGATCAACGATCTCGCCGGTCGACAGGTTCCGCTGCAGCCCGCCCTGGCCCGTCGCGCAGAAGGGGCAGGCCATGCCACAGCCGGCCTGGCTGGAGATGCAGACGGTGGCGCGGTCCGGGTAGCCCATGAGGACCATCTCGGCGAGCGTGCCGTCGTGTCCCTTCCAGAGGGTCTTGCGGGTCTGGCCCTCGTCGCAGACCTGCTCCTTGACGCTGGTCACCAGCGACGGCAGCAGGGCGCCCAGCTGCTCGCGGGCGGCGGCGGGGAGGTCGGACATCTCCTCGACGTCCGCGGTGAGCCTGCCGAAGTAGTGGCGGGCGAGCTGGTCGGCCCGGAACCCGGGCAGACCGAGCTCACCGACGGCGGCCTTGCGCTCGGCAGGGTCGAGGTCGGCGAGGTGTCGAGGGGGCGTGGCGCGCTTGGGCGCGTCGAAGACGAGAGGCAGGGTGGTGGACATCGCCACCCCAGACTACCGGCCCATGCGTTCGCGGATGACCTGCAGCATCCCCGTCCGCCGAACAGCGGCGGCCCAGAGCACCGCGGCGGCGCCCAGCCCGACCACGCCGTAGGGCGTCGCGGTGCCCGCGGTGTTCAGCGCGAGCAGCGAACCGACCGCGCCGAGGACGACCAGCGCCGCCCCGACCGCGACGTACGAGCGCTCCACCAGCACGGACGACAGCGCCACCAACCCGGCGCCGATCACCGCCGCGCCGACCGGGACCGTGAGCTCGCCCCAGCCCCGCCCGATCATCGGCAGTCCGATCCCGAGTGCGACGAGCAGGACCACCACCGCGGCGGCGATCTTGAGGGTGCGGGCGCGCAGGTCCCGGGGCAGCCGGGCCCCGCTCCCGTGCCTGCGCCGGACCGCGGTGAAGAGCCAGCCGGTGAGCAGCAGGCCGCCCGCCATCAGGAGGGTGCCGCCGCCGGTGCCGAGCCCCAGTGAGCCCGCGACCCAGCCCGCGCCACCGAGGAGGACCTCCAGCTGGGGCACGGGGATCCCGGCGGGGGCACGCAGGGTACGGCTCATGTGGTCACGGTAGCGAGGCCCGTGCTCGAGGGGGTGGTGGGGATGGTCGGTGCTGCTGTGTGGGGCACGTTTCGTGCTGTCAGCGCTGCAAGATCACCGATAGCGTGCAGCCAGCGCTGCTGCCGCAGCCGTGAGTGCACGCAGATCGCGATCATGGCTGAGGCCGAGGACGGGCTTCGTGATGATCGCCGAAAGAGTGCGCTCAGCGCGGTGATCACCGCGCTCGAGGCACACAACTCGCGATCTTGCCGCGCTGAGAGCACGAAACGTGCCAGGACGGACGCGTGCCGGGCGCGGCGGCGCTCAGACGAGGAGGCCTGCGGGGCGACGGCGGGTGTGCAGGCGGTAGCCCACCGGGATGCTCAGGCCGATGGTCTCGGCGATCGCCCTGCCTGCGGTGGCGGGGGCGAACTCGATCCGCAGCACCGCCTCGAGCGTGCCGCGGTCCGGGAAACGCCAGGTCGAGGTGATCCGGCGCTGGTCGAAGCCCTGCCGAGCGAAGAACCGCTCGACGGCGGCCGGGTCGTAGCGCGGCAGGTCGGCCCGCAGCCAGGCGCCGTAGGGCGCCACCGTGAAGTCCAGGTCGACGACGGCGAGGACCCCGCCCGGCCGGAGCACCCGGTCCGCCTCCGCCAGCCCCGGCTCGCACCCCTCGCCGAAGAAGTACGCCGTACGGGCGTGCACGAGGTCGGCCGACGCCGCGGGCAGCGGTAGGGCCTCCGCTCCCCCGCGCCGCACGTCGAGGCCTCGCTGTACCGCGCGCTCCACCAGCGGCGGATGGGGCTCGACCCCGACGACCGACCGCGCCTGCTCGGCGAACCGCGGGAGGTGGAACCCGTCGCCGCAGCCGACGTCCACGACGTCGAGCCCCGCCCAGGGTGCGACCTCGGCCAGCGCCGCCCAGAGTGCGCCGTCCGCGTCCTGGGCGCGGTTCTCCTGCTCGTAGACCTCCGGCCAGTGCCAGATGTTGGGGCTGGGGATGGCAGGCCCGGTCTTCAGCTGCCCGCCGAAACCCTTGTACCTCATCGAGCGCGGTGCCTCAGACCGGCACGAACGCGCTGAGCAGCGCCCAGGACACGAACGCGGCGGGGAGCATCGAGTCCATCCGGTCCATCAGGCCGCCGTGGCCCGGGAGGAGGGTGCCCATGTCCTTGATCCCGAGGTCGCGCTTGATCATCGACTCGGTGAGGTCTCCGAGCGTCGCGGTCACCACGAGGACGCCGCCGAGGATCGCGCCGAGCCACCACCGGCCGTCGAGCAGCAGGTAGACGCTCAGCGCACCCGCGACGCCCCCGGCGACCAGCGAGCCGCCGAAGCCCTCCCAGGACTTTTTCGGGCTGATCCGCGGTGCCATCGGGTGCCTGCCGGCGAGGACGCCCGCCGCATACCCGCCGACGTCCGACGCCACCACGCAGATCATGAACGTGAGGACCCGCCCGACGCCGTCCTCCGGGATCACGAGCAGGACCGCGAACGAGACGAAGAACGGCACGTAGGCGGCGGTGAACACGCCCGCCCCGACGTCCCGGACGAAGCCGTCCGCGCCGTTGCCCGGACCGTCCGGACGCCCCATCCGCCACAGCAGCGAGACGAGCACGGTGACGGCGAACGCGATGGCGGAGCCCCGCAGCCCGAAGGGCCAGGCGAGCCAGACCATCGCCTGGCCGCCGACGAGCAGCACCGGCAGCGGGATCTTGATCTTCTGGTTGCTCCGCCGGAACGCCCCGGCGAGCTCCCACGTGCCAACGGCGGCCGCGGCGGCCAGCACGATGACGAACGCCTGCCGCTGGACCAGCAGCGACGCCAGGATGACGGCACCCATCGACACCCCGACGGCGATCGCCGCGAGGAGGTTACGACCGAGCTTGCCCTGCTGGGCCGGCGGCGCGGACGGGGTGCCCGGCAGACCCGACCCGGGGAGGTCGGAGGTCACCGCGGGCTCGTCCTGCTCCCCGGCAGCGGGGTCGGCGTCGTGGGAGGTGGTCATTCAGACCTCGAGGAGCTCGGCTTCCTTGTTCTTGACGAGCTCGTCCACCTGCGCGACGTACCTGTCGGTGGTGCCCTGCAGCTCCTTCTCGGCGCGGGTCACCTCGTCCTCACCCGCCTCGCCCTCCTTGACGATGCGGTGGAGCTCGTCCATCGCCTTGCGGCGCAGGCTGCGGATGGTGACGCGGGCGTCCTCGCCCTTGCCGCGGGCGACCTTCACCATCTCGCGACGCCGCTCCTCGGAGAGCTGCGGGATGATGCAGCGGATGATCTGCCCGTCGTTGCTCGGGTTGAGGCCCAGGTCGGAGTCCCGGATCGCCTTCTCCATCGCCTTGAGCGAGCCGGCGTCGTAGGGCTTGATGACCGCCATCCGCGCCTCGGGGATGTTCACCGAGGCCAGCTGGTTGAGCGGGGTGTAGGCGCCGTAGTACTCGACGACGACCTTCGCGAACATCGACGGGGTCGCCCGCCCGGTGCGCACGCTCGCCAGGTCGTCCTTGGCCACCTCGACGGCCTTCTCCATCTTCTCCTCGGCGTCGAAGAGGGTTTCGTCGATCACGGCTGCTCCCAGGCTCGTACTCAGTTCTCGGGCGTGCTGACCAGCGTGCCGATCCTCTCACCCCGCACCGCGCGGGCGATGTTGCCCTCGCAGAGCAGGTTGAACACGATGATCGGCATCTTGTTGTCCATGCAGAGGCTGAACGCCGTGGCGTCGGCCACCTTGAGCCCGCGCTCCAGCACCTCGCGGTGAGTGATCTCGTGGAACATCTCGGCGTCCGGGTGGATCTTCGGGTCCGCGGTGTAGACCCCCTCGACACCCTTGGCCAGCAGCAAGGCCTCGCACCCGATCTCGAGGGCACGCTGGGCGCCCGCCGTGTCGGTGGAGAAGAACGGCATGCCGACCCCCGCGCCGAAGATCACCACGCGGCCCTTCTCGAGGTGCCGGATGGCCCGCCGCGGGATGTACGCCTCGGCGACCTGGCCCATGGTGATCGCCGTCTGCACCCGGGTGTCCAGGTGGTGCTCGCGCTCCAGGGCGTCCTGCAGCGCGAGGCAGTTCATGACGGTGGCGAGCATGCCCATGTAGTCCGCCCGCGAGCGGTCCATCCCGCGCTGCTGCAGCTCGCTGCCGCGGAAGAAGTTGCCACCACCGATCACGATGGCGATCTGGGCTCCGCTCGCGACGACCTCGGCGATCTGCCGCGACACGGTCTCCACGACCTTGGGATCGACGCCGAGCCCGCCCCCGCCGAACATCTCGCCGCCGAGCTTCAACAGCACGCGGCCGAAGCCCTTGCGGGGGTTGCCCTCGGCGTCGATCCCCTGGTCGCTCATCACTCTCCTCGCTGTGCGGACCCGGCCCCGGGTACCGGGGCGGGTCCGCGGCCGATCAGGCCTGGCCGACCTCGAAGCGGACGAAGTCCTTGACGGTCAGGCCGGCCTCGTCGACCAGCGCCTTGACGGTCTTCTTCGAGTCGAGGACGGAGGCCTGCTCCAGCAGCACGACGTCCTTGTAGAAGCCGGTGATCCGACCCTCGACGATGCGGTCGAGGATCTTCTCCGGCTTGCCCTCCTCGCGCGCGGTCGCCTCGGCGATGCGCTTCTCGTTCTCCACGACCTCGGCCGGGACCTGGTCACGCGTGGTGAACTGCGGGCGGGCGGCGGCGATGTGCATCGCGATGTTGCGCGCGGCCTCGGCGTCCTCGCCCTCGTACGCGACGAGCGCGCCGATGGCGGGCGGGAGGTCGCTGGCGCGGCGGTGCAGGTAGACCGCCACCGGGCCGTCGACGTGGATGTAGCGCTTGAGCTCGAGCTTCTCGCCGATCCGGGCGCTCAGCGCCTGGATGGCGTCGGCCACCGTCCCACCGTCCAGCGGGGCCTTGGCCAGCGCCTCGACGTCCGCGGGCTTCTGGTCCACGGCCACGCCGAGGATCTTGGTGGCGAGGCCGACGAAGTCGTCGCTCTTCGCGACGAAGTCCGTCTCGCAGTTGATCTCGACCATGGTGCCGCCCTCGGCGACGACCAGGCCGTTCGACGTGGTGCGCTCGGCGCGCTTGCCGACGTCCTTGGCGCCCTTGATGCGGAGCAGCTCGACGGCCTTGTCGAAGTCGCCGTCGGACTCCTCGAGCGACTTCTTGCAGTCCATCATCCCGGAGCCGGTGAGCTCACGGAGCCGCTTGACGTCGGCGGCGGTGTAGTTCGCCATCTCGGTGTCTTCTCGTCCTTCGCGGTGTGGTGACCGGTCCGGGGCCCGGGGTTCGTCCCGGGCCCCGGAGCGGATCAGCCTGCGGTCTGCTGGGT
>NZ_JACBXB010000389.1 GCF_013870575.1 Pseudonocardia pini | reverse complement strand
GGACATCCAGCCCCAGACGACCCGGCCGTAGAGCAGCATCCCGCGCGTCATCGGACCCACCCCGCCGGGGACGGGCGCGAGCAGGGCCGCCACCTCCACGACCTCCGGCGAGACGTCCCCGACCATGCCCAGCTCGGTGTGCGTGATGCCGACGTCCACCACCGTCGTGCCGGGCCGCACCATGTCCGCCGTGATCAGCCCGGCGACGCCCGCCGCGGAGACCACCACGTCGGCCCGCCGCACCTCGTCGGCGAGGTCACGGGTTCCCGAGTGGCAGGCGACCACGGTCGCGTTCACCGAGCGACCGCTCAGCACCGGCACGAGACCTCTCCCGACGGTCAGGCCCCGCCCGACGACCACGACCCGCGCCCCGTCCAGCTCCACGCCGTAACGGCGGCACAGGGCCACGATTCCGCGCGGGGTGCACGGCTGGGGTCCCGGCTCGCCCAGCAGGAGCCTGCCCAGGTTGACGGGATGGAGCCCGTCGACGTCCTTGGCCGGGTCGATCCGCGCGAGCGCCTCCCCCTCCGCGTACCCGGGCGGGAGCGGGAGCTGGACCAGCAGACCGGTACAGGTCGGGTCCGCGTTCAGCTCGTCGACGACGGCGAGCAGCCCCTCCTGACCGACGCCGGCGGACAGCTCCCGTGGCAGCGACCGGATCCCGACCGTCGCGCAGTCCCGTTGCTTGGCGGCGACGTAGGCCTGCGACGCGGGGTCCCTCCCGACCACCACGGTGGCCAGGCCGGGGACGGGCGCACCCGCCGCGACCAGCCGCGACACCCGCTCCCGCAGGTCAGCGAGCAGCTCCGCGAGGGCGGCCTCGCCGTCCATCACCCGTGCCGTCACGGCCGCCATCCTCGCAGAGCGGCCCCGACCGGCGGCGCCCGCTCCGGCCCTGCCGACGTCCCGTCGACCATGGTCCCCTCACCCGCCCGAGGCTCACCCATCGGCCGGCTGACCTGTCCTCCCGGCGATCGCGTCGTCGCGGAAGTCGAGGTCGTGATCTGCCCGTTCGCAGGGTCCGCGGCGCTTGTGACCGGGCGCACAATCCCCTCGCCGGCGCCGGTGCCTCGCCCTGTGGCACCCCCAGCCGACCGACTCGACGAGGAGCATTCATGAGTGTCGATAGCGACGTGCAGGCGGGGGCGCATGCCGCGGCCGAGCCGCAGGCGGTGGCCGCTCCGGCGGCGAACCCCGCACTGCTGGGTCTGATCACCTTCCTGCCCTCGGGGATCACCCTGGGCCTGTGGTTCCTCGGCTACCTGGACACGGCGAACCTGCCGGGCGGGATGATCCCGATGGTCTCGCTGTCCGCGGGCCTGTTCCTGATGATCTCCTCGGTGTGGGCCGCCCGGGTGGCCGCGAACACGGTCTCGGCGATCTTCGGCGTGTTCTCGGCCTTCTGGCTCAGCTTCGGCTTCCTGCTGGCCGGCCTGACGAGCGGCTGGTGGGGCGTGGCCGACGCCGCGCAGGTGGCCAACGTGCAGCGCACCTACCTGCTGTCCTTCACCGTGGTGTTCATCCTGCTGACCCTGGCCACCCTGCGGCTGCCGCTGGCCTTCACGGCCGGGTTCGTGTTCGTGGACATCACCTTCGTGCTGGCCTTCCTCGGCGTGAGCACGGGCAACGCGGGCCTGTTCCCCATCGCCGGGATCACCACGCTGGCCTTCTGCGTGATCTTCGCGTACATCCTGGTCGACGGGTTCGCCCAGGACCTCGGCGGCAAGGCGATGCCGATGGGCAACGCCATCGTGAAGTAGCCGCCGCCGACGACCGACCCCGGGACGCCTCGCCAGGCGACCCGGGGTCGTCTCGCGTCGGCGCTGTGTCAGCTTGAGACACCGCCACCCACCGATGTGGACGTTAATACCGTGTGACGGAGCACACTCCTGGCCCGCGCAGCTGGACGCTCCTCGCCCGGATGGAACCCATCTCTGGAGCGTGTCATGAGCACTGAGCACATCAGTCCCGAGCACATCGAGAGCACCGTGGCCCCAGCGCCGGTGGAGGCCGCGCCCGCGGCCCCGACCGGCAATCCCGCCCTCCTCGGCCTGCCCGCCTTCCTGGTCGGCGGCATCGGCCTGACCCTCTACCTGATCGGCTACCTGCCCGCCGCCGCGGTCGGGACCCTCGTCCCGATGACGCTGACCGTGGCCGGCCTGGGTCTGCTGGTGGCGGGGTGGTGGGCGATCCGGATCGGGCAGGGCGCGGTCGGCGCGATCTTCACGGTCTTCGCGACCTTCTGGCTGAGCTACGCCTACCTCGTACTCTCCCTGGTCAACGACTGGCTGAAGATCCCCGCGGACAGCGTGGCCACGGCCCAGGCGACCTTCCTGATCGCCTGGCTCGCCGTGTTCGCGGTGCTGACCCTGGCCACGCTGCGCCTGCCGATGGCCTTCACCGCACTCTTCACGCTGGTCACCGTCACGGTGGCACTCGTACTGGTGGCCACCCTGACCGGCTCGGCGGGTCTGCTGATCGTGGCGGGTGTCGGCGCCGCGCTGTTCTGCCTGGTCGCGATCTACATCTTCGTGGACGGGATGACCCAGGAGCTGGGCGGCCCGGCCCGGTCGATGGGCACGCCGCTGGTCCACTGACACGCCACCGCCCGCGTCATGGAGCCACGACTGTCTTCTCGAGGCGTGGACCCGACAGTTGTGGCTCCATGACGCCGAGGGGGTCACCGGAAGTCCCTGGACTTGACCGCGACCTTCAGGGGGAGACGCTGGAGGCGGTCCGCCACCAGGTTCAGGACGCCCTCGGGGCTGCGTTCCAACCTGCCCCGCACCAGGAGCGCTGCGCTGCCGAGGGCGACCGAGCGGTATCTCGCCCACAGCCCCTCCGAGCAGGTCACGTTGAGCATCCCGCTCTCGTCCTCCAGGTTCACGAAGGTGACCCCGCGGGCGGTCGCGGGCCGCTGCCGGTGCGTGACCAGCCCACCGACCAGCACGCGGCGGGGCGGCCGGTCCGGATCGTGCGGGTCACCACCCAGCGGGTCGAGGCGGTCGATCCGGACCGCGCCCAGCCCGTCGAGCCGCTCGCGCAGGTGCTGCATCGGGTGGCTGTCCGGGGAGACGCCGGTGGCCCAGACGTCCGCCACCGTCTCCTCCACGTCGGTCATCCCCGGGAGCGCGGGCGCCTCCAGCCCCACCGCGCTGCCCGGCAGGTGCTCCGGCCGCACCCCCGCGACCACCCCCGCCGCCCAGAGCGCGGCCCGCCGGTCGATCCCGAAGCAGCCGAACGCGCCTGCCGTGGCCAGCGCCTCCGCCTGCGGCCCGGTCAGCTGTACGCGCCGGGCCAGGTCGGCGAGACCGGCGTACGGCCCTCCCCGGTCCCGCTCGGCCTCGATCCGCTCGGCGAGCTCGGTGCCGATCGTGCGGATCTCGCGCAGCCCGGTCCGGACCGCCCAGCCGCCCTCGCTCTCCGGGTCCGGTTCGAGGATCGCGGCCGCACCGCCGACGTTGACGTCCGGACCGAAGGCCTTCACCCCGTGCCTGCGCGCGTCCGCCACCAGGGACTGCGGTGAGTAGAAGCCCATCGGCTGCGAGTTGAGCAGCGCCGCGCAGAAGGCGGCCGGGTGGTAGAGCTTGAACCAGGAGCTGTAGTAGACCAGCGACGCGAAGCTGATCGAGTGGCTCTCCGGGAACCCGAAGTTCGAGAAGGCCAGCATCTTCTGGAAGATCGTCTCGGCCACGGGGTCCGGGATGCCCTTGGCCGCCATGCCCTCGAAGAACCGCGCCCGCAGCTGCTCCATCTTCTCCGCGGACCGCTTGGACCCCATCGCCCGGCGCAGCTCGTCCGCGTCCGATGCGGAGAAGCCCGCGACGTCCACCGCGATCTGCATCAGCTGCTCCTGGAACAGCGGCACCCCGAGTGTCTTCTCCAACGCCCCCGCGAGCAGCGGATGGTCGTACTCCCAGGAGCGCGGCAGGCCCCGCTGCTCCTCGTTGCGCCGCTTGATGAACGGGTGCACGGAGCCGCCCTGGATGGGGCCCGGCCGGATCAGCGCCACCTCGATCACGAGGTCGTAGAACCGCTCGGGCCGCAGCCGGGGCAGCGTGGCCATCTGGGCGCGCGACTCCACCTGGAACACCCCGACCGAGTCCGCCCGCTGCAGCATCTCGTAGACGGCCGGGTCGCTCTCGCCCAGCTCGTGGAGCTCGACGGGCTCGCCCTCGTACCGCTCGACGAGGTCCATCATCAGGTGCAGCGCGGTGAGCATGCCCAGCCCGAGCAGGTCGAACTTGACCAGCCCGGCGGCCGCACAGTCGTCCTTGTCCCACTGCACGACGGTCCGGTCCGCCATGCGCGCCCACTCCACCGGCACGACCTCGGACACCGGCCGGTCGCAGATCACCATGCCGCCGGAGTGGATCCCGAGGTGGCGCGGGAAGCCGAGCAGCTGGTCGGCCAGCGCGAGGACCGGGCCCGGCAGGTCCTCCGGCGCCACGGAGTCCGACAGCCCCGACCAGCGCTCGATCCGCTTGCTCCACGCGTCCTGCTGGCCGGGCGAGAACCCCAGGGCCTTCGCCATGTCCCGGACCGCCGACCGCGGCCGGTAGGTGATCACGTTCGCCACCTGCGCGGCGTGCGTGCGCGCGTACCGCTCGTAGACGTACTGGATCACCTCCTCGCGGCGCCCGGACTCGATGTCGAGGTCGATGTCCGGGTAGCCGTCCCGGTCCGGGGACAGGAACCGCTCGAAGAGCAGGCCGTGGTGCACCGCGTCGACGTTCGTGATGCCCAGGGCGAAGCAGACCGCGGAGTTCGCCGCCGAGCCCCGCCCCTGGCAGAGGATCCCGGCGCGGCGGCAGAACGCCACGATGTCCGCCACGATCAGGAAGTAGCCCGGGAAGTTCTTCCCCTCGATGATCTCCAGCTCGTGCCTCACCATGTCCGCGGCGAACCGGTTCTCCGCGCGGCTGCCGTACCGCTGCGCGACGCCCCGCCAGGTCAGCGCACGCAGCCAGCTCGCCTCGCTCTCCCCCGGCGGCACGTCGAACGGGGGCAGGTCCGGCGCCACCAGCCGGAGCTCGAACGCCAGCTCCCGCCCCAGCTCCGCCGCGTGCGCCACCGCCCCCGGG
>NZ_JACBXB010000388.1 GCF_013870575.1 Pseudonocardia pini | reverse complement strand
TCGCGCGAGGTGGCGCGCAGGACCAGCTCGTCCAGCTCGGGCGGCACGTCGCCCGCGATCCGTGACGGGGCCGGGACGTCGTCGTTCACGTGCCGGTAGGCGACCGACAGGGCGTTGTCCCCGGTGTACGGCGGCGCGCCGGTGAGCAGCTCGTAGCAGAGGACTCCCGCGGCGTAGACGTCGCTGCGGGGGTCCGCCTGGCCGGTGGCGACCTGTTCGGGGGAGAGGTAGGCCATCGTCCCCAGGATCATCCCGGCGTGCGACACGCCGGCCTCGGCGGCCGCGGTCACCAGGCCGAAGTCCGCGACCTTCAGGGTGCCGTCCGTGCCCAGCAGCACGTTCTCCGGCTTGACGTCCCGGTGCACCATGCCGAGTGCGTGCGCCTGCGCGAGCCCGGCCAGCACGGGCTCCAGGACGGCGAAGGCCAGCGGGACGCCGAGCGCGCCGCGCCGCCGCAGCACCTCGCGCAGCGTGCCGCCCTCGACGAGCTCCATCACCAGGAACAGCGTGTCGCCGTACCTGCCCTGGTCGTGGACGTCGACGACGTTGGGGTGGTCGATCCGCGCCGCCGACCGCGCCTCACGCTCGAACCGGCCGCGGAACACCGGGTCCGCCGCCATCCGGGGATCCATGATCTTGATCGCGACCGGCCGGTCGAGGCGGGTGTCCAGCCCTCGGTGCACGATGGACATGCCCCCACGGGCGAGGACCGGCCCGACCCGGTAGCGCGCGTCCAGGAGGGCTTCGGAGGCGGCGCGGGCCCCCGGCACCGGGGAGCTCGCGGAGCCGACCAACGGGCCGCCCTGCTCGGTCGGGGCGTTCACCCCCCGACGGTACCGCCCGCGCGGTGGCTCCCCGCGGAGGCCGGTCTGTGGCATCGTGTCGCGCGTGAGTGAGGTGTCCGCCCTGTCCGACGAGGTCGCAGTCCTGCCCGCGACCGAGGTCGCCGAGATCCTGTCCATACCCCGGACCCGGGTCCATCAGCTGATCAAGGACGGTCAGCTGCTGGGTGTCCGCCGCGACGACACGATGTGCGTGCCCGCCGACTTCATCGACGGCGACGCCGTGGTGAAGGGCCTGTCCGGCACGATCACCGTGCTCCGGGACGGCGGCTACCCGGACGAGGAGATCCTGCGGTGGCTGTTCACCGAGGACGACTCCCTGCCCGGCACGCCGATCGCCTCGATCCGCGCCGGGCGGCACCGGGAGATCAAGCGCCGGGCGCAGGCGATGGCTTTCTGAGTCAGCGCCGCGCGGCCACGGCGCGGACCAGGCCGGGGAGCGCCACCGCCACGCGCCTGCGGGTGGGGACGCGGACCCGGCGGTAGAGGACGTCGTAGTCCGCGGCCTGGATCTCGGTGAGGATCCCGCCGTAGAGCTCGAACGCGCAGCGCACGCAGTCCCGTGACTCCGGCGCGAGCATCGGGATTCCCGCGGCCGCCCGCCGGTAGATCGCCTGCGTGCGCGCCACGAGGTGGGCCAGCGCGCGCCGGACGCGGGGGTCCAGCACCCGGTGGGTCCGGCACCACTCCAGCAGCGCGCGGTCCACGCCGAAGGCGCCCAGCTCGTCGAGCGGCAGGTAGACGCGGCCGCGGTCGAGGTCCTCGCCCACGTCCCGCAGGAAGTTGGTCAGCTGGAAGGCCCGGCCCAGCGCGGCCGCGGGCTCCTCGGCGCCCTCGGTGACCGTGCCGAGCACGGGGAGCACCTGCAGGCCGATGACGGCGGCGGAGCCGAACACGTACTCGTCGAGCGCGGCCGCGGTGGCGTACTCGGTGACGTGCGTGTCCATCCGCATGGACGTGAGGAACGGCGAGAACAGCCGCTGGTCGATGCCGTGGCGGCGCACGGTGTCCGCCACCGCGGTGACGACGGGCAGGTCCACCGCCTGGCCCTCGAGCGCGGCGACCAGGGTGAGCCCGAGGTCGTCGAGCGCCGCCTCGCGGTCCGCGACGGAGGCGCCTGCGCCGAGGTCGTCCACGATCTCGTCCGCGTACCGGGCGAAGCCGTACAGGGCGTGGATCGCGGGCCTGCGGTCCGCCGTGAGCAGTCGGGTGGCCAGGAAGTAGGTGCGGCCGTGCGCCGCGTTCAGCTCCCGGCAGGCGAGGTACGCGCGGCGCAGCGCGGGATCGGTGATCCCGGCGGCCGCGAGCTCAGCCGGTTCGCGCACCCGACCGCGCCAGGACCGGGATCCGGATTGCGGGCGCGTCGGGCCGCAGCAGCGCCCGGGCGGCCAGCGCGGCGAGCACCGCGCACACGGCCAGGTAGCCCCAGTTGTAGAGCGCGGCCTCGCCGCTCGGGTAGTACACGATCATCAACCACAGCGAGCCGAACACCAGCCACTGCAGCCCGCGGGCGCTCCACGGCACCATCGCGAGGATCGCCATGCCCCAGCTCAGGTACCACGGCAGGGTCGCGGGGGAGAGCAGCGCGACGGCGAGCAGCGCGATGCCGATGCGGCGCACCGCGTCCGGGCCGCCGTCCCGGGCCTTCCACCACTGCCAGGCGATGATCGCGACCAGCGCGACCCCGCCGATCACCCGCGAGACGTTGATGAACGGCTGCTTCGACGACGTCACGACTCCGGCGAGCAGGGTGTGCAGGAACTCGCCGACGCCCGTGGGGATCGACAGCCAGTTCACGATCATCGACGGCGCGCTGAGCGCGGGCAGCCAGCCCAGGTCCACCTGCGCGGCGAACGAGGCCGCGGTGAACACGACCAGGAACACCCCGACGCCCGCCGCACCGGCCTTGACCAGCCGCTTCGGGAAGGTGCCCTCGAGGTGCCCGGCCCAGATCAGCACGATGAACGGCAGCGCGACGCCCGCGCTCGCCTTGGTGGCCATGGCCAGCGTGACCAGCGCGATCGCCAGCACGTGCCTGCGGTTCAGCGCCGCCAGACAGCCCACGGACAGCAGCCCGACCAGGAGCAGGTCGTTGTGCCCGCCGCCCACCAGGTGGACGATCATGACCGGGTTGGCCACCACCACCCACAGCGCGGCGGCGGGGCGCCCGCCGAGGCGGCGGGTCAGCTCGGGCAGCGTCCAGATCAGCAGGGCCAGCCCGATGCACATGATGAGCCTGGTGCCGATGACCCCGACGACCATGTTGGACCCGAGCTGGACGGTGACCCACGCCCAGGACTTCGCCACCAGGATGAACAGCGGCCCGTACGGCGCCGGGGTGTCCTGCCAGAAGTAGTGGACGTTGTCGGTGAACACACCGGGCATGGCCTCGGGGCCGACCGCGTACGGGTCGAAGCCGAACAGCGGCAGCGCGCCCTGCGCCAGGTAGCTGTACATGTCCCGGGTGAACAGGGGCGGCGCCACCAGGATCGGGAGCATCCACACGAACGAGGTGGCGAGCACGGCGCGCCCGCCGACCCGTCGGGCCAGGACCTCGCGGCCCAGCTTCACCCAGGCCCACGCCATGAGCACCACGCCGAGGTACATCAGCGCGGTGGCCAGCTCGCGGCCGTGCCCGTAGCGCCAGAAGCCCAGCGGGGAGTTGGTGAGGATCGGGTCGTGGATCAGCGTGCCGCCGCCGCCGGTGCCGCCGACGAACAGCAGGACCGCGGCGGCGAAGCCGAGCCAGAGCGGCCCGCGCGGCGGGTTCCCGAGGCGGGACCACAGCCCCGGCCGCTGCACGCGCGGCGGGCGCGGCGTGGTGGACGTGGGGGCGTCTGCGGGCACCGGGAGGTCGACCGGGTCGGTCGACTCCGACCCGGCTGCCGGTCGGGTGGGCTGCGCGGTCATGTCGCGGACCATGCTCGCACGGGGGCCCTCCCGACCTACTCCTGACCCCGACTCAGCGCCCGGTCACGCGCTGTGCCGCGAGCTTGCCCGAGAGCACGACCGGCGGGATCCCGACGCCCGGCGTGGTCCCGCACCCCGCGAGCACGACGTTGCCGTGCCTGCGGGGCAGGTTGCGGGGCCGGAACGGACCCGTCTGGGCGAACGTGTGGGCGGCCGAGAACGGGGTGCCCGCGGCGAGCCCGCGCGCGGCCCAGTCCGCCGGGGTGACCAGCGTGGACGCCTCGACGTCGACGTCGATGCCGCGCGCGGACAGGACCCCGAGCAGCTCCTCGAGGTAGGCCGGGCCGATGCGCGCCCATGTCTTCGTCTCCTTCGACTCCACGTCGCACCGCGCCCGTCGCGAGTGCCGACCGAACGTCCGATCCGGTGCGATCGTCGCACCGCGCCACCCACACCGCGCAAGCCGGTGTCACCCGCGCCACGTCCGGGAATTGGTGCGACTGCATTAGGGTCCCAGGCCATGACGGTTCTGGAGCGGTTCTCGCTCAGCGGCAAGGTGGCCATCGTCACGGGCGCGTCGTCGGGCCTGGGCGTGGCGTTCGCGAAGGCGTTGGCGGAGGCGGGCGCGGACGTGGTCCTGGGCGCCCGGCGGGTGGACCGGCTGGAGGACACCCGGAAGCTGGTCGAGTCCCTCGACCGGAGGGCCCTCTGCGTCCGCACGGACGTGGCGAGCCAGCCGGACTGCCAGGCCCTGGTCGACGCGGCCGTGGCCGAGTTCGGCGCGGTGGACGTGCTGGTCAACAACGCGGGAATCGGCACCGCGGTACCGGCCACGAAGGAGACCGTCGAGGAGTTCACACAGGTCATCGACGTGAACCTGAACGGCTGCTACTGGATGGCGCAGGCCTGCGGGCGGGTGATGCGGCCGGGCAGCAGCATCGTGAACATCTCCAGCATCCTGGGCCTGACCACGGCGAGCCTGCCGCAGGCGGCGTACGCGGCCAGCAAGGCCGGGCTGATCGGGCTGACCCGCGACCTCGCCCAGCAGTGGGGCGGCCGCAGGGGGATCCGGGTCAACTCACTGGCCCCGGGCTTCTTCGAGTCCGAGATGACCGAGCAGTACAAGCCGGGCTACCTCGACGCGATGATGGCCCGCGTCCCGTTGGGGCGGAAGGGCGATCCCGAGGAGCTGGCCGCCGCGCTGGTGTTCCTGGCGGGCCCCGCGGGCGGGTACGTGACGGGCCAGACCCTCGCCGTGGACGGCGGGATCACGATCACCTGACCCGGTCCCGGGCTCAGTCGAGCAGGACGGTCCGGAGGTCGAGGCGGCGGA
>NZ_JACBXB010000387.1 GCF_013870575.1 Pseudonocardia pini | reverse complement strand
GTGCGGGGATGGCGGGCGCCCGCGTACCGCTCGCCTTCGGCCACGGTCCCGCGGCGCATCGAGGGCCGCGCTCTGCTGTGCCCCTTCGATCCGCTGATCTGGGAGCGCGAGCGCACCGAGCGGATCTTCGGGTTCCGGTACCGCATCGAGATCTACGTGCCGGAGCCCAAGCGGGAGTACGGCTACTACGTCTTCCCGTTCCTGCTCGACGGCGAGCTGGTCGCCCGGGTCGACCTGAAGGCGGACCGCGCCGCGGGGGTCCTCCGGGTGCAGGGCGCGTTCGCCGAACCCGGTGTCGCGGAGGCCCGCGTGGCCGCGGAGCTGTCCGCCGAGCTGGACCTCATGGCGGAGTGGCTGGAGCTCGACGGCGTCGTGGTCGGCGAGCGCGGGAACCTCGCGGGGGCCCTGAGCCGCATCTGAGCGCGACCGCTCGCAGTGGGTTCCCGCAGTGGGCTCCCGGAGTGTGGTCCGGCAGTGTGCCGCTCTTGGGCGCGCAGCTCGCCGGTCAGCGTTCGCCCGCGCCCGTGAGGGGAGCCGGCCGGGGGAGAGGCTCGGCGCGGTCTGTCTCCCCGGCAGGACGGGTCCTCGCCGGGCGGGTTGCCGCCGCGGGACGGGCTCAGCTGAGCAGGCCGCCTGATGGCCGCCCCGCCCGGGTCGCGTCAGGTCGGGCCCCGGCGGAGTGGCGCAGTGTGGGCAGGGCGCGGCGGTTGTGTCGCGCCGATGCCGGCCTCGTAGGTATGGCCTCCGAGAGAGGCTGAGGTTTCGAACCGTGAGGCGCTGAATCGTTGGGCCGTCTGACGGTTCGAAATCTCAGCCTTCCGCGAAGGGCATCGGGACCCGCGACCGGAGCGCCGCCTCGGATGCGGCCGGGCTGCGCCGGGAACGGAGTCGAAGCCGTCACCACAGCCGCAGCCGTCACCACAGCCGGAGCCGGGACCGCGGTCGGAGCCGGGACCGCGGTCGGAGGCGGTGGGACCTCTCAGACGCCTGCGGTCGCGGCGCGGGTGACCAGGATGTCGCCGCTGCCCGTGCGGCCCACGATGTGCAGGGGTGGGGTGTCGGCGGGGGCGACCCCGCCCACGTCGAGGTCGCTGCGGGCCGAGCCGGAACCCGAGGTGAGGTCCAGCTCCGCGGCCACCCCGGCGTGCACGCCGACCCGGAGCTTGCCCGAGCCGGTGGTCAGGTCGAGCCTGCCCGCGTGCGCGTCGGCCACCACGACGTCCCCGGAGCCCGTCTTGCAGGTCAGGTCGCCGTGCACCTCGCCGAGCTCGACGTCCCCGCTGCCCGCCTTGACCTGCGTACTCCCGCCGAGGGAGGCCACGCTGATCCCGCCGGACCCGGTGCGGATCTTCGCGTCCGCGCCCACGATGCCCAGCTCCACGCGACCGGAGCCGCTGGTGACCTCGCAGGACCCGGTGATCTCGTCGACGTGGGCGACACCCGAGCCGGTGCGGACCGCAGCCCAGCCCGCCCGGCCCACGACCGTGACGTCACCGGCGCCGGTGCGGACCGCGAGCCGGGAGCCAGCGGGCGCCCAGACCGTGACGGCCAGCGGCACCACGCGCAGCGGCAGCTCCTGGGTGGACCGGACCACCAGCCGTCGGGCGGTGGCGTCCCAGCTCACCTCGGCGGCCCGCACGGCGGCGGCCCCGGGGTCACCGGAGGAGTCGCCGGTCGCCGAGCCCAACCAGTTGAGGATCCCGGTGAGGCCCTGCTCCCACGGACTGTCGCCGTGCGGGTCGTGGCGGACCTCCGCACGGACCTCGGTGGCGGAGTCGTTGAGCTCGACCCGCACCCGTCCGACGTCGACCCCGATCTCGATCTCCGCGGCCTCCGCGCACGGCCACGCGTCCTGCCTGCCCAGGTCCTGCGGTTCGTCCGTCATCGCACTCACCCCTGCACCCATCCCTTGAGACGGCCGTCGCCGCCGCCCTTGTCGTCCGGGCCCTTCTCGTCGCCCCAGGACCGGCGGTCCCAGCGGCGCTGCTTGCCCGCGAGCGCCCCCTGCACCGCCTGGGAGACCCAGGAGTTCAGCGACACCCCCTGGGCCTGCGCGGCCTGCTCGGCCTGCGCCTTGATCTGCTCGACCATCCGCAGGGTGATCCGGCTGATGTCACCGGCGTCCCCGGGCGGGCCGAACCGCGGCGGCGCCTCGGCGGCGGGGGCGCCCGACACGGCGACGCGCACGTCCCGCCCGTCGAGCCGGACCTCCACCGTCCGGTCGTGCAGCTCCGCGGTGACCTCGGCGGCCAGGTCGGAGAGGGCGTTCATGATCGCGAGCCGGGCCGCGGGCTCGATGGCCGCGCCGAGCAGCGCGGCCGTGCGCTGTGTCTGCTCGTCCCCCGCGGCGGCGGCGGACGCGAGGTCCTCCCGCAGCTGCGCGACGTACTGACCGATGTCCATGACGCCACTATGGCGTCACTACTGACATCGTGCAACCATCATCCTGACGCCAACCGACGTCCGGTTACAGTCGCCGCATGCCGCAGACCGTGCCGCCGAAGGTCCAGCTGGTCGCGAAGACCGAGTTCCTGCCGCCCGCCGACGTGCCGTGGGAGACCGACGCGGACGGCGGCCAGGCGCTCGCCGAGTTCGCGGGCCGGGCGTGCTACCAGTCCTGGTCCAAGCCGAACCCGCGGACCGCCACGAACGAGGGCTACCTGCGGCACATCCTCGAGGTCGGGCACCTGTCCGTGCTCGAGCACGGCACGGTCAGCTTCTACCTGTCCGGCATCTCGCGCTCGCTCACCCACGAGCTGATCCGGCACCGGCACTTCTCGTACTCGCAGCTCTCGCAGCGCTACGTCCCGGAGCGGGACGCGGCGATGGTCGAGCCCGAGGTCATCGCGGACGATCCCGAGCTGCACCAGATGTTCCTCGACGCCGCCGAGGCCTCGGTCAAGGCGTACGAGAACCTGCTCGAGGGGCTGGAGAAGCGGTTCGCGGACGTCCCCAACGCCACCCTGCGGCGCAAGCAGGCCCGGCAGGCGGCGCGGGCGATCCTGCCCAACGCGACCGAGACCCGGATCGTCGTCACCGGCAACTACCGCGCCTGGCGGCACTTCATCGGGATGCGGGCGACCGAGCACGCGGACGTCGAGATCCGCGCCCTGGCGATCGAGACCCTGCGCCAGCTGCAGGCCGCGGTGCCGAACGTGTTCCGGGACTTCGACATCCAGCAGCTCGACGACGGCACCGAGATCGCCAGCAGCCCGTTCGTCACCGAGGGCTAACGGGTCGGGGGGTCCTCGCGAACCCCCTCGGTCCGTCCTCGGAGCGGAGGACCCACCCCCTGCGAGAGGTCCCCGTGCTCCAACGCCCACGCTCCCGGACGGCCCTGCTCTGGCCGGTCCTGGCCGTCGTGCTGCCCTGGGCCTGGTTCCCGCTGCGGGACCACCTCGGCCCGGTCGGGGACGTGCTCGCGATCGTGCTGCCCGTCTGGGTGGTGGGGGCGGTGCTCGTCCTGGCGCTGCTGGTCCTCTCGCGGCGTCGGCTGCGGCTGCTCCCCGGGATCGTGTCGCTGCTGCTCGTGGGCACGGTCGCGGTGCTCGCGCCCTGGCGACCCGCCCCCACCGGGCCCGTCGACCCCGCGGGGGCCGTCCGGATCGCGAGCGCCAACATCACGGACACCGCGGGCGACCCCGTGCACCTGCTGCGCGACCCCGCCGACGTCACGGTGATCAGCGAGAACGCCTTCCCCGTCCACCGCCGCTTCGTCGATGCGTACCGCTACGCCGTCTACGGCGGGGAGCGGGGGACGGGCGGCGTCGGCGTCTACTCGCGGTACCCGATGCAGGTGCTGGAGGGCGACGGGCCGGACCTGCCCGGTGTCAGGGTGCGGGTCGAGGCGCCCGTGCCCTTCACCCTCTACGCCCTGCACGTGCCCCGGCCCTGGATCACCGACCGCGGCTACGAGGTCACCCCCGTCGAGCATCACCGGATCATGGTCGCGCTCGCCGAGCAGGTGGCCGCCGAGCCCGGCCCGGTCGTGCTGACCGGGGACCTCAACACGACCGACCGGGGCCGCGACTACCGCGTGATGACGGCGGTCCTGACCGACGCCGTGCGGGACACCTGGCAGGCGCCCACCTCGATCACGACCTGGCGGCTGCTGCTCCTGCGGATCGACCACGTGTTCGTCGGCCCGGGCTGGTGCGGCGACGATCCCGCCCAGGTCCTGCTCCCGGGCTCCGACCACGACGCCGTCGCCGCCACCGTCGGACCCTGCGCGCCCGGCTGACGAGCGTCGCCGGTGCCGGACCCGTAGGTTTCGACCCGTGAGCCTTGCCACCACCGAGCGCGCCGCCCTGTCCGACACCCTCGCCGAGCTCGGCCCCGACCGACCCACCCTGTGCGAGGGCTGGGACACCCGGGACCTGCTCGCCCACCTGCTCGTCCGGGAGCGTCAGCCGTGGGCGGCGGGCGGGATCGTCGTGCCCGTGCTCGCCCCGCTGACCGAGCGCGGTATGGCCGGCTACTCGGACACGCCGTGGGAGGACATGGTCGCCGAGCTGCGCGGCGGAGCCCCGCCCTGGTCCCCGTACCGCATCGGCAGGCTCGACGAGGTCGCGAACGGCGCCGAGTTCTTCGTCCACCACGAGGACGCCCGCCGCGGCGCCCCCGGCTGGGAGCCCCGCCCCGCCGATCCCGAGCGCGACGCCCAGCTGTGGACCCTGGTCACGAAGATGGGCAGGCTGCTGCTGCGCCGCAGCCCCGTGGGGGTCGTGGTGCGCAGGCCGGAGGGTGCGAGCCAGGTCATCCGCACCGGCCCCGGCCTGGTCACCCTGGTCGGCGACCCCGGCGAGCTCGTCCTGCACCTCTTCGGCCGCGACGAGGCGAGGGTCGAGATCGAGGGCCTCCCGACGGACGTCGCCGAGTACGAGGGCGTGTCGCGCGGGCTGTAGCCGCTTTACGCACGTTTGCGTATGGATGCGGACGTGTTCGGCTCCTTACCGTCGGTGTGGGACGGGAGGTGGGGCCGTGCAGAGCCGAACGCGGTCGTTCGTGGCGCTCGGTGCCCTGGTCTGCGTCTCGGCCGCGGGTGGGGTCTCGTTGGCGCTCTTCGGGCCGGGAGCAGCCGCGTCGTC
>NZ_JACBXB010000386.1 GCF_013870575.1 Pseudonocardia pini | reverse complement strand
AGGGGCTGCCACCGCGCCCGGTGGTCAGCGTGACCGGACTGCCGCTGACCGAGGCCTACCGGGCGGGGATCGACGCGGGCGTGCTCGTCCGCCGTCCGATGTTCAGCCGGATCACGCCCACCGGGGTGGAGTGGGCGGACGGGAGCACGGAGGTGGCCGACGTCCTGGTGTGGGCCACCGGGTTCCGGCCCGCGGTGGGCCATCTCGCACCGCTGCTCCTGCGCTCGCCGCAGGGCGGGATCGCGCTGGACGGGACCCGCGCCCTCGCCGACCCCCGCGTCCACCTCGTCGGCTACGGCCCCTCGGCCAGCACGATCGGCGCGAACCGGGCGGGGCGGAGCGCGGCCCACGAGATCGCGGAGTTCCTGCGGGACGAGGCGGCGGCGTGATCGCACGTTTCGTGCTCTGAGCGCGGCAAGATCGCGAGTTGGGTGCTCCTGGCGTGGCACGGACCGCGCTGAGAGCACGAAACGTGCAGACCCACCCACCCGCTGCAAGTGCCGGACACCTTCGCGCCCGCGGGGTCCTCCCCGGGCTCGAGCTCGCGTTCCTCGCGCTGCTCGTGGCCGCCGACCCGGTGCGGATCACCCGGACCAGCACCCTCGCCCGCCGCGCCGGGCTCGCCCTCGCCGGGGTGGTCAGCGTGGCCAACGCCTGGTCGGTCGTGCTGCGGACTTCCTCTTCGCGGAGATGCAGTCCCCCGGCCTCGCCCCGCGGACCCGGGAGCCGCACGTCGCGGACTACCTCTACCTGGCCTTCACCGACACGACGGCCTTCAGCCCCACCGACGTCCTCCCCCTGTCCCGCTGGGCGAAGCTCACGATGATGCTGCAGTCCGCGGTCACCGGCTTCGTGGTGGCCCGGGCGGTCGACGTGCTCAGGTGACCGGGCAGCTCGCGGTGCCGGAGAACACGGCCCCGTCCCAGGTGCGGCCGTCGAACGTGACCTCCAGGCGCCCGTCGCGCACGGTGGCCGTCGCGGTCGCGGAGCCCTGCCTGCCGTCCGAGGTCGCGTACGACGTGTCGTAGCTCCAGCCGCCACGGTCGGAGTGGAACGTCGGTTCGACGACAGGGGGGCCGGAGGCCGGGATGGTCAGGTAGAGCGCCTCGAGCGAGCCCTTCGGGGCCGCGTCGTCCCGGACGCTGACCTTGGTGGTCCCCGCGTCCGTCGAACAGCTCCCGTCGGCGGTCACTCCGGTGAGGTCGTAGGGGGTCAGGCCGGCGACGTCTCGCGGGTCGACGGCGAACCGCACCTGTGCCTGCGGCGGCGCGTCCACCGCGACGGCGGGCGCCGGGGCCACGGTGGGCGCGGCGGGGAGGGCCGCGCAGCCGGTCAGCCCGGTGATCGAGGCGGCGGTGAGCAGCAGGAGCGGGGTCCGGATTCGCATAGCGGCAACGCTACGAAGCCCGCGGGCGGCGGCCCAGGTGATCAGCCGGCGTCCTGCGGTGGTGCTGGCCTCCCCCTCGTCGTGACCCGCTCGGCGATGCGGTGCCGGACATCGGCATCGACCCGCCGGCACCGGGCGACGTCTCCGGCCCCATGACGGCGCCGGCGGGCGTGCTCGGGAGGCGACGCCCGGTGCGCGGAAATCGGGTGACACGGCCGGTAGCGTCGCTCCCGTGAGCCGGCAGCTGTTCTTCCTCTGAGTGCGGGACGTCGTCCGGGCTCCGCGTGACCGCGGCGCCGTCCTTCGTGTACCCGAGGAACACCCATGCGCTCCGCGCTGCTCACCACCCATCTCGCCCTGTCCGGGGTGCACGTCGCCCTGGGCGGGCGTCCCGTGCTCGTCGGCGTCGACCTCACCGCGGCGGCGGGCGACCGCGTCGCCCTCGTCGGGGAGAACGGCCGCGGCAAGACCACCCTGCTCCGCGTGCTCGCCGGGGACCTCGTGCCGGACTCCGGCGAGGTCCGCCGGGCGGGCTCGACGGGCGTCGCCGACCAGGAGCTCCCCGCCGCGGGGACCGTCGGCGACCTGATCGACCGGGAGCTGACCGAGGTCCGCGCCGCACTGGCCGCGCTCGACGCCGCCACCCTGACCGTCGCCGAGGACGCCGAGGCCTACGACGAGGCCCTGGCCAGGGTCGAGGCGCTCGACGCCTGGGCGGCCGATCGTCGCGTCGACGTCTCGCTGGCGGCCCTCGGCGCCGTCACCGACCGCGCCCGGCCGCTGCGCACGCTGTCCGTGGGCCGGCGGCACCGTGTGCGGCTGGCCGGGCTGCTCGGCGCACGGCACCCGGTCCTGCTGCTCGACGAGCCCACCAACCACCTCGACGCCGGCGGGCTCGCCCACCTCACCGAGCGGCTGCGCAGCCATCCCGGCGTGGTCGTGCTGGCGAGCCACGACCGGGCGCTGCTCGCGGACGTCGCGACCACGGTCGTGGACCTCGACCCCACCTCCGACGGCCGCCCGCGCACCTACGGCGGCGGGTGGGCCGGGTACCGCGAGGGCCGGGCGGCGGAGCGGGCCCGGTGGGAGACCGCGTACCGCGACCAGGGCGAGGAGCACCGACGGCTGGCCGACGACCTGTCCGCGGCCCAGAACCGGTTGCAGTCCGGGTGGCGGCCGCCGAAGGGGACCGGGCGGCACACCCGCGCGACCAAGGCCCCGGCGCTGGTCAGAGCGGTGCACCGGCGGCAGGAGGAGCTGGCGGCCCACCGGCTGTCGGTACCCCCGCCGCCGCTGCGGTTCGCCGTGCCCGCGCTCACCGGGACCGCGCTGCACGCGGTCGTCGATGTCCCGGGGAGGCTCGGGCGCACCGTCGTCGACCTGGGCGCGGGAGGCAGGCTCGTGGTCACCGGCCCGAACGGGGCGGGGAAGTCCACGCTGCTCGACGGGCTGGCGGCCGCGGCAGGCCGGGTCGGGTACCTGCGGCAGGAGTCCGACCTGCCTGCGGACCGGTCGGCCCACCAGGTGCACGAGGCCCTGACGGCCCGTCTCGTGTCGTCGGGGCAGCTCGCGGAGGACGAGGTGGTGCCGCTCGGGGCGGTGGGGCTGCTGTCCGGCGGCGACGCGAGCCGCCCGCTGGGTGAGCTGTCCGTGGGCGCCCGACGGCGGGTGGACCTGGCGCTGGTGCTCGCCGCCCGTCCGCGGCTGCTGCTGCTCGACGAGCCCACGAACCACCTCAGCGCCACCCTCGTCGACGAGCTGACCGCGGCCCTGCGCCACACGCCGGCCACGGTCGTGGTCGCCACCCACGACCGACAGCTCCTGAGGGACACGAGGGACTGGCCCGCCCTCCCCCTCTGACCTGGGAGTGGCGATAGTCGCCCTAGCGACTATCGCCACTGACAGGTCAGCTCTCGATCTCCGTGCCGTCCTGCGACCAGCGGGTGTGGAAGGAGCCCTCGGCGTCGATGCGCTTGTAGGTGTGGGCGCCGAAGAAGTCCCGCAGGCCCTGGATCAGGTTGGCCGGGCCCCGCTCGCGGCGGTACCCGTCGTAGTAGCTCAGCGAGCTGGAGAACGCCGGGATCGGCACCCCCTGCTCGGTCGCCTTGACGATCACCCGCCGCCACGCGTCCTGCGCGTTCGCCACGGCCTCGGTGAAGTACGGGACCATGAGCAGGTTGTCCAGGTCGGGGTGCTCGTCGTACGCCTCGCGGATCCGGTTGAGGAACCGCGCCCGGATGATGCAGCCGCCGCGCCAGATGGTGGCCATCTCGCCCAGCTTGAGGTCCCAGCCGTTCTCCACCGACGCGGCCCGCATCTGGGCGAAGCCCTGCGCGTAGGCCACGACCTTCGAGGCGTACAGGGCCTGGCGGATGTCCTCGACCAGCGACTCGTCGTCCGCCGCCTTGGCCGGGTTCGGGCCCGCGAGGGTCTTCGCGGCCACCGCCCGCTCGGAGCGCAGCGCGGAGAGCCCGCGCGCGAACACGGCCTCGGTGATGCCGGTCAGCGGGATGCCGAGGTTCAGGGCGTCGATCGCGGTCCAGGTGCCGGTGCCCTTCTGGCCCGCCTGGTCCACGATCACGTCGACCAGCGGCTTACCGGTCTTCTCGTCCGTCTTGGCGAGGACCTTGCCGGTGATCTCGATGAGGAACGAGTCGAGGTCCCCGGTGTTCCACTCCTCGAAGATCTTCCCGACCGCGGGCGCCTCGAGCCCCGCGACGTTCGTGAGCAGGTCGTACGCCTCGGCGATGAGCTGGATGTCGGCGTACTCGATGCCGTTGTGCACCATCTTCACGTAGTGCCCGGCCCCGCCCGGCCCGACGTGCACGACACACGGCGTCCCGTCGACGACGGCGGCGATGGACTCGAAGATCTCGCGGACCTCCTCGTACGCCGCCGGGTCGCCGCCGGGCATGATGCTCGGCCCGAGCAGCGCGCCCTCCTCGCCGCCGGACACCCCGACGCCCATGAACCGCAGCCCGTTCGCCTCGCACTCCGCGGTGCGGCGCACGGTGTCCGGGAAGTGCGAGTTGCCCGCGTCGATGATGATGTCGCCCTCGTCCAGCAGCGGGGTGAGCTCGGAGATCACCCCGTCGACGGGCTTGCCCGCCTTCACCATGACGATGATCTTCCGGGGCGTCTCCAGCGAGTTCACGAAGTCCGCCACGGACTCCGACGCCGTGAAGTCGCCCTCACCCGCGTAGTCGGCCATGAACTGCTCGGTCTTGGCGTACGTGCGGTTGTGCACGGCCACCGGGACCCCCCGGCTCGCGATGTTGCGGGCCAGGTTGGCCCCCATCACCGCCAGCCCGGTCACGCCGATCCGGCTCTTCTCCGCCATGGAAGAACGCTCCCTCGCTGTCGCCGCGACGCCGCCCGGGCGCCTCCGGAGGCCCATCCTGCCGCGCCGACGGCGGCCGCGGCGACCCCGCGGGTGTGATCCGCTACGCGGGACTCCCCGCCGTCCACAGCGCGTACACCCGGGCGGCCACCCTGCGGTGCGCCGCGAGCGCGACCGGCGGCGGGGCCGTGAACAGCGGACCGTCCGCGCCCCAGTACCGCAGCACCTCGACGTCCCCGCCGAGATCGAGGTCGAGCAGGCCGTGGACCAGCGCCATGTCCCAGACGACGGCGGACAGCGCGAGTGTCTCGGCGCGGTCCAGCACGGGGCGGTCCACGACGGGGGTCGCGGACGGTGCGCCGGTGG
>NZ_JACBXB010000385.1 GCF_013870575.1 Pseudonocardia pini | reverse complement strand
CATCGCCCGGTCCTCGGCGAAGCTCGCCTCGGAAGGCTCGATCACCGCCACCCTCGACGCCCTGGCACGGGAGGTCCTGCAGGCCGACGCCCTGGCAGGCGTCCAGATCCTCACCCTCGACGACTCGGGATCGGGCCTGCGGATCATGGGCTCGGCAGGGTTTCGGCGCTGGCCGGACTTCTTCGAGCGGCTCATGCGGTGCCGTGAGCGCGGTGCCGCGCTGAAGATGCTCGACGCGTTCGAGTTCCGGGAGGCCGTCGTGGTCCCGGACCGCTGGGACTCCATCCAGCGCGACCCGTCGTGGGAGCCCCTCCACGAGTACCTCGGCGAGCTCGACTGGGACTGGTTCGCCAGCGTGCCGCTGGTCATCCGCGGCCGGGCGGCGGGGATCCTCAACGCCTTCTTCGCCCCGGGCCAGGTGGTGGGGCAACGCACCCTCGAGTTCCTCGTGGCCATGGCCGAACAGGCCGCCGTGGCGGTGGACTACGCCTCGCTGCTGCAGAACGAACGCGAGCTCGTCCGACGCGAGGAACGTCAGCGACTGGCGCGCGACCTGCACGACTCGATCGTCCAGCAGGTGTTCTCCATCGGCATGCAGGCGAAGTCGATGGGGGTGCTCGGGGCGCGGGGCGGCGACGTGCCCGCCGACAGCGTCCGCCGGATCGCGGACGAGGTCGGGCTCCTGGCGAGGACGGTGCTGGCGGACCTCCGCGCGATGGTGCACGAGCTCCGGCCGACCTCGTCGGCTCAGCTGGGGCTGGAGGAGGCGGTCCGCGCGCTGGTCGAGAGCACCACCAACCGGACGGGGCTGCGCTTCAGCCTCGGCGTCGGGCGGGGTCTCGACCGGATCCCCCCGGACATGGCGGAGGACGTCTACCGCATCGTCGCCGAGGCCATCCACAACGTCGTCAAGCACGCCGAGGCGGGCCACGTGACGATCCGGATCGGGTTCCGTGACCACTCGCTGACGGTCTCGGTCACCGACGACGGCCGGGGGATCCGGGCGGTCCGGTCGGAGGGCGCGGTCGCCGACGGCGGCTACGGGCTGACGACCATGCGGGAGCGGGCCGAGCGATGGGGTGGGACCGTGCGGGTCCGGACCCGCACGGTCGGCGGGACGTCGGTGCGCGCGGTGGTCCCGCTGCCGCTGACGGTGTTGCGCACCACCGGGGCGCAGGAACACGCGGACACGAACCCGGAGGACACCACGCCATGACCGGCCCCGAACGGACGGACCAGATCCGCGTCCTGATCGTCGACGACCACGCCGTCGTCCGCCGCGGCATCCGCGCCTACCTGGAGGTCCTCGACGACCTGGAGGTCGCCGCCGAGGCCGGCAACGGCCAGGAGGCCCTCGACCGGCTGGAGTCGATGGCGGCGCACCACGAGCTGCCCGACGTCGTCCTGATCGACCTGCTCATGCCCAAGATGGACGGTGCCGCGGCGACGGCGCGCATCACCGAGCGCTTCCCCGGGGTGCGGGTCGTGGTGCTGACCAGCTTCGGCGAGATGGAGCGGGTGCACGCCGCCCTGGCCAACGGCGCGTCCGGGTACCTGCTCAAGGACGCCGAACCGACCGAGGTCGTCGCGGCGATCCGGGCGGCCGCGAAGGGGGACGTGTTCCTCGACCCCGCCGTCGCCCGCAGGCTCACCCAGGAGATCGTCGCCCCGCCGACCGGCATCGGTGCGCTCACGAGCCGCGAACGGGACGTCCTCATCCTGGTCGCACAGGGACGCTCGAACCAGGAGATCGCGGACGAGCTGGTGATCAGCGAGCGCACGGCCCGGACCCACGTCAGCAACGTCCTGCGCAAGCTCCAGCTCACCTCCCGGACGCAGGCGGCCCTGGTCGCCGTGCGCCAGGGTCTGGTCCCGCCCCAGGCCTGACCCCGCTCCGCGGCGAACGACGTGGCCGCCCGCGTGGCTCGCGTCCCTCGTGACACGAGAGCGCCGGCCGTCCCTCGGGACGACCGGCGCTCTGGAGCCCGTGCGGGTCAGACGGTGACGGCGGTGCGCCAGCCTGCCTGGTAGGTCTCGCGGGCCATCGCCGCGTACGGCGCGGGGCTCACGATCGCGCGGACGGCGAACTGCTCGTGCGGCTGCACGGTGGTCTTGCCGGAACCGCCGTTCGGCTCACCCCAGATCACCGAGACCTCGGCGCCCAGCGGGACGTCCGGGTTGACGGTGGCCAGCGACAGGGCCTTGCGCTCGTTGGCGCTGTAGCCGGTGAAGAGCGACAGGCCGACGGTGTTGCCGTCGGCGTCGGTGACGGCGTCGTAGTTCGAGGAGCCGTAGTTGGCGTTCGGCAGGTCGAAGAACTGGTAGCCGGGGGCCTCGGAGACCGGGGAGGCCAGCAGCTTCGCGACGTCCTCGGTGTTCCACTCGAGGGTGACCTTGCGGCGCTGGGTGGCCGGGTCGATGGCCTCCAGCGCGCTGCGGCCGATGAAGTCGTGGTCGAACTTCACGAAGCCGCCGTAGCCGAGCTCCCAGGGGTTGAGGTAGTAGTCCTCGATCCTGTCGGAGACGAAGCTGCCGGCGAGGGCGTTGATGGCCTCGTAGCTGGTGGCGCCGAGCCACTCGCGGTACGGGCGGAGCTCCTCGCTGGTGTACACCGCCGGGAGGGGCGAGGGGATCCAGCCGGACTCGAGGGTGTTGCAGGAGTACGCGCGGGCGCCGGCGGGCTCGAGCCCGAACTCGCGGCCTGCCTCGAGGATGGCCTCGCGGACCTTGTCGTAGGTGCCGTACGGGCCCCAGATCTCCAGGCCGGGCGCGCCCGCCATGCCGTGGCGCAGGGTGCGGATGCGCTCCCCGGCGATGTTCATGTAGCCCATCTTGAAGAACTTGACCTGCTCGACGGTGCCGCCGTTGACCTTCTCGATGACCTCCCACGCGCGGGGGCCCTGGATCTGGAAGCGCCACACGTCGCGGGTGACCTGCTTGCCGTAGGGGCGCGACGGCGAGCGGTCGTCGAAGCGGATGTCGACGTTGTAGCTCTCGCCCTTGAACTGCAGCCAGGTCGCCACCGGCGCGCGGCCGACGAAGACGAACTCCTCCTCGTCGAGGCGGAACAGGATGCCGTCGCCGATCACGCCGCCCTCAGGAGAGACCGGGACGAACTGCTTGGCCGAGTCGACCGGGAACTTCGCGGTCGAGTTGATGCCGGTGTCGGTGAAGAGCTTGAGGGCGTCCGGGCCGGAGACCCACAGGTTGACCATGTGGTGCGACTGGTCGAACAGCACCGCGGAGTTCTGCCAGGCGGTCACCTCGCGGCGGAAGTTGGTGAACTCGGCGGGCACGACCGGGTAGATGTACGCGCCGAGTTGTGCGTTGCGGAGCAACTCGACGGTGTTCCCGGACTGGTCCAGCACTTCCTGGAGGTTCTTGGCGCTCATCTGCCACCCGTTCTCGTCTCAAGTGTTCTGCGCTGACCACGGCCGGACGTGGGTCGACGGCCATCGTGGCCCACGCTAGGGAGGGTGGAGCGCCCGGCGGCACCGTGGAATGGCGGGAGCGGGGCGGCCGGGACGGGCCGGTCGGCCTACGTCATGTGTCCCGAACGGTTCTCGACAACCGGGCGATGGTTCGCGCGTGTCACAGCCCTACCGTCGAGACCATGACGAGCCAGAGCAGGCTGGACCTGCCGGGGACCTATGTCTTCGACGGACCGACCAGCCGCCGCGGGCACCGCATGAACAAGATGTTCATGTCGCTGATCGACCCGGCCGCGCGGACCGTGTTCACCGCCGACGAGGCCGGGTACTGCGCCCGTTTCGGGCTCTCCGAGGAGCAGACGACGGCCGTCCTCGAGCGGGACTGGCAGGCGATGCTCGACCTGGGCGGCAACATCTTCTACGTCTACAAGCTCGCCATGATGGACGGGCTGTCCATGCAGTACCTCGGCGGTGTGTTCACCGGGATGTCCGAGGACGACTTCAAGGCCGCGATGCTGGCTGGAGGACGCACCGATGTCTGAGGTGATCTGGGGGCTGGCGACGTCGCACGTCCCGTCGATCGGCGCGGCGATGGACCGCGGCATGACCGACCAGCCCGTCTGGTCCCCGCTGTTCGAGGGCTACCGGCCGGCGCGGGAGTGGTTGGCGCAGCACACCCCGGACGTCGCGATCCTGGTCTACAACGACCACGCCAACGGCGTGGACCTCGACATCGTGCCGACGTTCGCGATCGGGACCGCGGACAGGTACAGCGTGGCGGACGAGGGCTACGGTCGCCGCGCCGTCCCGGACGTCGTCGGCGATCCCGACCTGTCGTTCCACCTGCTGCAGAACCTCGTCGACGAGGGCTTCGACCTCACGGTCTTCTCCGAGCTCGACGTCGACCACGGCTTCACCGTGCCGCTGTCGGTGTGGACGCCGGAGCCCGGCGACGCCTGGCCCTGCCCGGTCATCCCGATCATGGTCAACGTCATCCGGTACCCGCAGCCCACCGCGGCCCGCTGCTACGCGCTGGGCAAGGCCCTGGGCCGGGCGATCGCGAGCTACGACGGTGCCCGGACGGTCGGCATCCTCGGTACCGGCGGCATGTCGCATCAGCTGGCGGGAGCACGCGCCGGGTTCATCAACCCGACGTTCGACCACATGTTCCTCGAGGCGATCGAGAACGACCCGGAGAAGCTCGCGGCGCTCAGCCGCGAGGAGCTGATCCGCCAGGCCGGGTCCGAGGGCATCGAGCTGATCATGTGGCTGGTCATGCGCGGCGCGCTGAACGAGCAGGTCCGCAAGGTGCACTCCGCCTACCACGTGCCGGCGTCGAACACCGCCGCCGGCCTCGCCCTCTTCGACAACCGGGCCGTCCAACCCGCCTGACCGGCACCGCCGCGAGGAGGACCGATGTCCATCGACCTGCCGGACCGCGCGCCCTCGGCGCGGGACACCGTGCCGCGCACCGACCGGTGCCTGGTCATGGGCGTCCTCAACGTCACCCCGGACTCGTTCTCCGACGGCGGTCTCTACGACCACACGGCCGCGGCGGTCGCGCACGGTGTGCTGATGTGGGAGGCGGGCGCCGACTACGTCGACGTCGGCGGGGAGTCCACCCGGCCCGGGGCAGACCGGGTGTCGGCCACCGAAGAGCTGCGCCGGGTGG
>NZ_JACBXB010000384.1 GCF_013870575.1 Pseudonocardia pini | reverse complement strand
CCGTCGTGAGACCGCCGCGGGCGGCCGCCCATCCCCCGCTGCGCGGCTGGATGCTCAGCAGGGACACCACGAACCGGGCGTCCTCCCCGATCACCCCGGCGCTGTGCAGGTAGTAGCGCTGGGAGAAGCAGCACATCCAGGCCTGCTTCGTGGCGACAGGTCCCGCCAGCGCGGCGATCTCGGGCGCGAGGAGCCCGAAGTCCTGGTCGAAGCCGTCCCGGGCCACGGGCGGGGCAGCACTCAGCGCACCGAGGATCAGGTCGCGGTCCTCGGCGGGCATGGCGAGCACGTGCTCGTAGATCCGCGCCTGATCGTCCGCCGAGACGAGCATCTCCCCCCACTGCGAGGGGTCGCGCGGGTTCAGGGTCTCGGCGAGCCCGAGCCGGGCGGCGACCCTGGCGGCCGCCGTGGACCCGCCGAACCGGGACCAGAGCGCGTTCATCGCCGAGTCGTCGCTGGGCCCGAGCGCCCGCCGGAACAGGTCGAGGTCGCGCTCGGTCACCACCAGCCCCTCGACCCGCCGCCGGTCGACCACGTCCACCGCCACCACGAGCTTCGACAAGGACGCCGTGTAGGTGGGCTCGGCCGCGGCGCCCGCGGAGACCAGCTCGCCCAGCTCCCGATCGAGGACGGCGATGCGCAGGTCCAGGCCTCGCACGGTCTCCGCGGCCATCGTGGCGGCCTGCACCGCGGCGGCGGCGATCCCACCGTCCGGTTCCGGCTCCGGCTCGGGTGCGGGCTCCCGGGGGACGAACCCGAGCAGGGCCCGGGACTGCACGTCCGACAGCCGAGGCCCGAGCACCCCGGAGTCCTCGGGACCGGAGGCCTCCGACCGCGCGGCGGACACCCCGGAGGGCGCCGACGCGGGTGTCGCCGGCGCGCTCAGCAGAGCGGGCACGACCGCCAGAACGACCACGGTGGCGACGAGGCCGCTCCGGCGAGTCCCGCTGACGATGCGGCCCCTGTAGGTGATCCTTCAATCATCCGACCGGCCCACAGGTCCGGCAACTCCAACCCTGTGTCCTCGATCACCTCACCCTTGAGACAGGGGGAGTGGTGTGGATCTCAAATGCGACATCGGCCACACTCTCGGTGTGCGTTCGCCTGCCGCAACGGCGCGGCGGCGGATGCGCTCGACGTCAGGGCTGCCGTCGCGCGATCTCCACCGGGGTCACCCACTGCGCCTCACGACGACCTGACGCACTGCGACGCAACAGGAGGTCGGATGTCCGTGCCCGCAATGGGCCTCGAGCTGGGATCGGGGGATCGGATCGTCGTCGGCGTCGTCGCCGTCGTCGCCCTCGCCGCCCTGGCCATCGGCTACAAACTGCTCCGGGAGGTGCTGTCCGCCGACCCGGGGACGCCCGAGATGCAGAGGATCGGCGAGGCCGTCCAGGAGGGCGCCCAGGCCTATCTGAGGCGCCAGTTCAAGACCCTCGGCGTCTTCGTCGTCATCGTCTTCCTGCTGCTGTTCGCGCTCCCCGCGGACGACATCGGCGAACGGATAGGCCGCTCGATCTTCTTCATCATCGGCGCGGGCTTCTCCGCGACGATCGGCTACCTCGGCATGTGGCTCGCCACCCGCGCGAACATCCGCGTCGCCTCCGCCTCCCGGGAGCCGGGCGGGCGGGAGAAGGCCACCCGGATCGCCTTCCGCACCGGCGGCGTCGTCGGCATGTTCACCGTCGGCCTCGGCCTGTTCGGCGCCGCGGTCGTGGTCCTCGTCTACGCGGGCCAGGCCCCGAAGGTCCTCGAGGGCTTCGGCTTCGGCGCTGCGCTGCTGGCGATGTTCATGCGAGTCGGCGGCGGCATCTTCACCAAGGCCGCGGACGTCGGCGCCGACCTGGTCGGCAAGGTCGAGCAGGGCATCCCGGAGGACGACCCGCGCAACGCCGCGACCATCGCGGACAACGTCGGCGACAACGTCGGCGACTGCGCGGGCATGGCCGCGGACCTCTTCGAGTCCTACGCCGTCATGCTCGTCGCGGCGCTGATCCTCGGCACCGCCGCGTTCGGCCTGCAGGGCCTGCTGTTCCCGCTGATCATCCCGGCGATCGGGGTGCTGACGGCGGTGCTCGGCGTCTACATCACCCGGACCCGGGTCGGTGAGGGCAGCCTGAAGACGATCAACCGCAGCTTCTACATCTCCGCGGTCGTCTCCGCGGTGCTCTGCGCGGTCGCCGCCTTCGTCTACCTGCCGTCCAGCTGGTCCGGGTTGACCGACCCCACGGACGCCACGGTCGTCGCGGACATGGGTGGCACGGACCCGCGTCTGCTCGCCACGATCGCCGTCCTCATCGGCATCGTGCTGGCCGCGGCGATCCTCAAGCTGACCGGGTACTTCACCGGCACCGAGGACAAGCCGGTGCAGGACGTCGGCAAGTCGTCGCTGACCGGCGCCGCGACCGTCATCCTGTCCGGCATCTCGATCGGCTTCGAGTCGGCCGTCTACACCGCGCTGGTGATCAGCGCGGCGGTGTTCGGCGCGTTCACCCTCGCCACCGGGTCGATCACGGTCGCGCTGTTCGCGGTCGCGCTCGCCGGCACCGGCCTGCTCACCACGGTCGGCGTCATCGTCGCGATGGACACCTTCGGGCCCGTCGCCGACAACGCGCAGGGCATCGCGGAGATGTCCGGGGACGTCGAGGGCGAGGGCGTCGACATCCTCACCGAGCTCGACGCGGTCGGGAACACCACCAAGGCGATCACCAAGGGCATCGCGATCGCCACCGCGGTGCTCGCGGCGACCGCGCTGTTCGGCTCCTACCGGGACGCCATCCAACAGGCCCTCGACAAGGCGGGCGTGGCGATCGGGGACGCGGGCACCGCGTTCGCCAACGAGGTGTTCGCCCCGAACACACTGGTCGGCGTGATCATCGGCGCCTCGGTGGTGTTCATGTTCTCGGGTCTCGCGATCAACGCGGTCACCCGGGCGGCGGGCGCCATCGTGTTCGAGGTGCGGCGCCAGTTCCGGGAGAACCCCGGGATCATGGAGGGCACGGTGCGGCCGGAGTACGGGCGCGTCGTGGACATCTGCACCCGGGACTCGCTGCGCGAGCTCGCCACCCCGGGTCTGTTGGCGATCTTCGCCCCGATCGCCGTCGGCTTCGGCCTCGGCGTCGGACCGCTCGCCGGTTACCTCGCCGGGGCGATCGCCAGTGGCACGCTGATGGCGATCTTCCTCGCGAACTCGGGCGGCGCCTGGGACAACGCGAAGAAGCTCGTCGAGGACGGCAATCACGGCGGCAAGGGGTCGGCGGCGCACGAGGCCACCGTCATCGGCGACACCGTGGGCGACCCGTTCAAGGACACCGCGGGCCCGGCCATCAACCCGCTGATCAAGGTCATGAACCTGGTCTCGGTGTTGATCGCGCCCGCGGTCGTGGTGTTCAGCGTCGGGGACAGCGCGTCGACCCCGATCCGGCTCGCGATCGCACTGGTGGCGCTGGCCGTCATCGTCGCGGCGGTGACGGTCTCGAAGCGCCGGACCTCCTCCATCCAGGAGACGCCCGCGGACAGCACGGTGAGCTGATCGGAGCAGGGCCCGGTCGGCCGACCGGCGGGCCCTCTCGGCGACTCATGAGGCCGCTCGTCCCTCTTCGGGACGGGCGGCCTCGTTCGTCCGTGGCGCGGGCCGCTACCGTCTCAAGCCGCCGTCGGACGAGGGACGTGGAGGACCGGATGAGGGTGCGGTGGGCCCGCATGAGCGCGGTGTCCGTGATGGCCGCGAGCGGTCTGTTCCTCGCGGGGTGCGGCGGGGCGAGCGAGCAGGAGACCGTGGACTGGACGAACGGGCTCTGCAGCTCGTACGCCACGTTCCAGCAGGCCGCGCTCGTCGGCCCGGCGCCTGCGAGCGACCTCCCCACGCAGGCCCGCAACCTGTCGAGCTACCTGGGTGCCACGGCCACGTCGTTGGACCGGGCACTGACCGATCTCGACGGTCTCGGGGCGGCTCCCGTCGAGGGCGGCGACCAGGCCGTCACGAAGTTCCGCGACCAGCTGAGCCGGTACCGGACCGCCTTCCAGCAGGCCCGCACCCAGGTCGACGGACTGGACCTGGACTCCCGAACCCTGCAGCGGGACATCGAGGGCGCGGTGGCCCCCGTACTGTCCCTGCAGGACGCGGACCAGGACCCCTTGGCGGGCCTGGACTCGCAGGTGACGAACGCCGCGGACAAGGCCCCCGCCTGCCAGGACCTGTCCCGGCTGAGCTCCTCGGGGGGCTGAGCGGGACCACCCGGTCGCGTACTGTCGCCTCGGTCCGACCCCCGTCCGAAGCTCCGCAGGAGGCTCCCCGTGCCCCGCCCGTCCCGGCTCGCCGTCGCCGTCGTGCTCGGTGGACTGTTGTCCGTCAGCGGCTGCGCGACCGTCGTCTCCGGTGCGCCGACGGCCGATCCCGCCCCGCGCCCGGCCGTCGGCCGCGGCGCCGACCCCGTCGTGTGGGTCGACAAGGTGTGCGGCGCCGTCCTCACCTACACCACACCCGTGCTGGCCCAGCCGAACTTCGACGGCGCCGACCTGGCGGGCATCAAGCAGCGGCTGTCGGACTACCTCGCGGCCAGCCAGACCGGCCTGCAGCAGAGCCGCGACCAGCTCGGACAGGTCGGGGCCTCGCCCGTCGGCGGCGGCGACGACACTATCACCCGGATCACGACGGGGCTGGAGAAGCTGCAAACAGACATCACCGCCGCCAAGGCCAAGGTGGACGCCGCGGACCCGAACAACGTGCCCGCCTTCCAGGCCGCGCTCGGCGACACGCAGACGAGCCTGCAGCAGGTCACCGCGCCCGATGCGCTGGGCGACCTGCGCACCTCCCCGCGCCTCGACAAGGCCGCGCAACAGGCGGCCAACTGCACCCAGCTCCAGGGGATCACCGCACCCAGATAGGCGAGTCACGAGACAGCGATCGAACAGATGTTCTATCGTGCGCGACGTGTCCCAGCTGTCGCTGTTCTCGGCGGAGGCCCGACCGACGTCGCTCGCCGACCTCGGCGGGATGCTGTGCGGCCCCGCCCGGATCACCCGCTTCGGCGGTGGTGACACCGCACGTCTGAGCCTCGGCAGAAGGCGACGATGTCCTCCGCCTCGGGCTTGCGGCCCTCCCGCGGCACCACGA
>NZ_JACBXB010000383.1 GCF_013870575.1 Pseudonocardia pini | reverse complement strand
CACCAGGTCGGCGGCCACCCCCAGGAGCAGGCCGAGCGCACGCGTCCGCGACATGCCCGGCACCGTACCCAGAGGCATGATCGGGGCATGCGCACGGACATCGACCCCGCCGAGATGGGCGCGAGGTCCTTCTACAAGATCCTCAACAGCGTGATCGTGCCCCGGCCGATCGCGTGGGTCTCGACCCGGTCCGCGGCGGGCGTCGACAACCTCGCGCCGCACTCGTTCTTCACGGCCTCCTGCGTGGACCCGCCGATGGTGCAGTTCACCTCGGTCGGGAAGAAGGACTCGCTGCGCAACTGCGTCGAGACGAACGAGTTCGTGGTCTGCCTCGCCAACGAGCCGATGTTCGAGAAGGTCAACGCGACGGCGACGGACTTCCCCGCGGAGGTCTCCGAGTTCGCCGAGGTCGGCCTCACGCCCGAGCCCAGCCTCACGGTCGCGCCGCCGCGGGTCGCGGAGTCACCGGTCGCGCTGGAGTGCCGCACCGAGCACGTCCTGGAGCTCGGGGACTCGACCATCGTGATCGGCCGGGTGCTGCACGCGGCGATCGACGAGGACGTGTTCGAGACCGACTCCCGCGGCAACCACCTGCCCAGCGCGGCGAGGCTGCGCCCGCTCGCCCGGCTGGGCCGCAACGAGTGGGCCACCCTCGGCGAGATCCTGGACATCACCCGGATCCCCTACAAGGACTGGCCGGGCCACTTCACCGGCTAGCGTGCAGCGCGCTTGCCCGGGTCGCGATCTGGTGCAGCGTGCAGGGCCAGACCACGCCCGAGCCCGCGTTGCGGCAGGCCGTGCAGCGGCCCAGCCGGTCCGGGACGTGCTGGTCCAGCAGCCTGCCGAACACCTCGGGCATGTCGGCCAGCACCCCGGCCATCGGGCCGTCCCCGGGCGTGTACGCCCCGTCGCTCCCGGCCATGCCGTCCCCCTCGCCCGTTCGGACCCGCGCCGCTCCGGCGCGCGCCCCCCGACACACTCGTCCCGCCGTCGAACGGTGTTACGACGGCATGACGCATGCCTACCGGACCCGGGCCCTCCCCACCCGAGGAACCCCCTGCACTACAGCGTGAACTCGCCCGACGGGGTGGCGGCCGGGTCCGCGTGCAGCTCGCCCTCGCGCCCGCGCAGCTCGACCCGGCGGATCTTGCCCGAGATCGTCTTGGGCAGCTCGGCGAACTCCAGCCTGCGGATCCGCTTGTACGGGGCGAGGTTCTCCCGGGCGAACGACAGGATGTCCCGGGCGGTCTCCTCGGTCGGCTCGTAGCCCGCCGCGAGGACGACGTACGCCTTCGGCACCGCCAGCCGCACCGGGTCCGGCGAGGGCACGATCGCCGCCTCCGCCACCGCCGGGTGCTCGATCAGCACGCTCTCCAGCTCGAACGGGCTGATCCGGTAGTCCGACGCCTTGAAGACGTCGTCGGCGCGGCCCACGTAGGTGATGTAGCCGTCCGCGTCCCGGGACCCGACGTCCCCGGTGTGGTAGTACCCGCCCGCCATCGCCTCGGCGTTGCGCTCCGGGTCGTCCCGGTAGCCCACCATGAGCCCGACCGGCCGACGGGACAGGTCGATGCAGATCTCACCCTCGTCGGCGGGCTCGCCGGTGGCGGTGTCCACCAGCACGATCGGGAAGCCCGGCATCGGCCGCCCCATCGAGCCCGGCTTGATCGCCGCGCCGGGCGGGTTCGCGATCTGCACCGACGACTCGGTCTGCCCGAAGCCGTCCCGGATCTTCAGCCCCCAGGCCTTCTCGACCTGCTCGATCACCTCGGGGTTGAGCGGCTCCCCGGCGCCGACGACCTTCTGCGGCGGCGTGGCCAGCCCGGACAGGTCGGCCTGGATCAGCATGCGCCACACCGTCGGCGGGGCGCAGAACGAGGTCACCGCACAGCGGTCGAGCACCCCGAGCAGCTCCTCGGCGGAGAACTTCGTGTAGTTCATGACCAGCACGGTCGCCTCGGCCAGCCACGGCGCGAACACGTTCGACCAGGCGTGCTTGGCCCAGCCGGGCGAGGAGATGTTGAGGTGCACGTCGCCGGGCTCGAGGCCGATCCAGTACATCGTGGACAGGTGCCCGACGGGGTAGGACTGGTGCGTGTGCTCAACGAGCTTCGGCTTGGCCGTGGTGCCCGAGGTGAAGTACAGCAACAGGGTGTCCGTGGCCAGGGTCGGCCCGTCCGGCTGGAAGACCGTGCTCCGGTCGTAGGCCTCGGTGTAGTCCTGCCAGCCCTTCGGGGCGCCCCGCACGGCGATCCGCGTGTAGTCGCCCTCGACGTCGTCGAACTTCCCGGCGTCCACCGCCCCGACGATCACGTGCTTCGCCCGGCCGCGCTCCACCCGGTCGCGCAGGTCGTCCGCGGTGAGCAGGGTGGTCGCGGGGATGACGACCGCGCCGAGCTTCATCGCCGCGAGCAGCGTCTCCCACAGCTCCAGCTGGTTCGCCAGCATCAGGATGATCCGGTCGCCGCGCGCGACGCCCCGGTCCCGCAGCCAGTTCGCGACCCGGTTGGACCGCTCGGCCATCTCCCGGTACGTCCAGGACGCGTCGCTGCCGTCCGCCTCGATGATCCAGAGCGCCTTCCGGTTCCCGCGCTCGGGATCGGCGGCGACGGCGTCGAAGTGGTCCAGCGCCCAGTTGAACTCGTCGAGCTCCGGCCACGCGAAGTCCCGGACCGCGGCGTCGTAGTCCGTGCGGTTCGCGAGGAGGAGGTCCCTGGCCGCGTAGAACCGGGTGCTGCTCGCCGTCATCTCCGACATCTCCACCTCACACGTGATCGCCACACCGCTCGGAGCAGACCCTAACGACCGACGCGCGCCGCGCCACCCGTCCGACCGGAGGGTGGACCCCTCGAACGTGGCCGGAGCGTCGCGGGCGGGGCCGGGGTGGCGGGTCTAGCGTGCCGGGCGTGACGGGGTGGACCAGGGCACGGACAGCAGCACTTCTCGCGCTCACGGCGGCCCTGCTCGCGGGCTGCGCGGGCACCGCCACCTCGACGGCACGCCTGCCGGAACCCGTCCCACAGGCCGCACCGAACGGCACCGCGCTGCTCTGGCCGGTCACCGACGTGGCCGCGGCCCAGGACCTCCAGACGGAGGTCGACGGTGGCACGCAGCCCTGGACGCTGGACCCGGAGGAGGTGGCCCTGGGCTACGCCACCGCGACCTGGGGCTGGACGAACCCCGAGCCGACCTCCACGGCCCCGGGCACGGTGGCCCTCACCGACCCCGCGGGCACCGCCACGCTGACCCTCGTCCAGCCGGTCCGCGCGGGCACGACGGGCATCTGGGTGGTCTCCACCGCGCTCCGGACCTCGTAGCCGCAGTCACCAGTATGGGTGAAAGCAGGCCCGGAGTGCTGCGTTCCGCCGCTCCCCACCGATTCCCCTCGTGAGAGCCGCGAGGACACCACCGGACGGCCGCATCCACCACAGTCAGGGGGGTCATCGCGATGATCGGGAGCGACTCGGTCCAGCAGGACATGTTCACCGTGCTGCACGGGCAGCCGGCGCCGGTGGTCACGCGCTGGACCTACGCGGCCGCGGACCCGTTCGCCGTCACGCTCGCCGTCCGGACCAGGCAGGACCGGTGGATCGAGTGGCTGGTCGCCCGGGACCTCGTGCGCGAGGCGCTCTCCGGCCCGGCGGGCTACGGCGACATCCGGATGAGCCCGCAGCTCGTGCAGGGCTACGACATCGTCGAGATCGAGATCCGCTCGACCGACGGCCGGGCCGTGCTCGAGGTCGACCGGGACCTGCTGCGGCACTTCGTCGAGTCGTCCGCCGAGGTCGTCGCGTTCGGTGAGGAGGACGAGGTCCTCGACCTCGACGGGGTGATCGCCCAGCTCACCTCCAACTGCCCGGAGTGACGCCCGCGTCGCGGCCGCCGTCGACCCCGGGGATCCCACCGGTCTCCGGGTCGGAGTCGATCCGCGCCGCCGCGCGCCGCTCCTGCACCGGCTCCTGGGGCTCGGTCTCGGACTCGTAGTCCCGCTCGGCGTCCTCCTGGGCGGCCGCGGGCCTGCGCTCCTCCTCGAGGGCCTGCGCCACCTCGGGGTCCTCCGCGGGCGAGTCGTCCGCCACGGGCTCGAACCCCCGCTCGACGTCGTGCACCGCGGCCTCCTCGGCCGTCGCCGCACCGCCGTCGACGCCCACGTCCTCGGCCACGCCGTCCACCCCGCCCTCCACCCCGGCCACCAGCCTGCCGGTCCGGTCCTGGTCCACGGTCTCCTCCTCGGGCTCCTCCCGGCGCAGCCGCGCGTCGAGGGACTCCCCCTCGCGCTCGCCCGCCGGGGTCACCGCCGGGTCCTCGACGCCGTAGGGCCGGTCGGGGGGCGAGTAGCCGGCGTCCAACGGGTCACCGTCGGTCAGCGTCTCCTCCGGGTCCAGCTGCAGGGCGGACGCCATGTCGGCACCGCTGTCGGGCCGTTCGTCGTCGGGCTGTTCGGGCATGACACTTCCTTCCGTCGTGCGCACGGATCGCGTACCCCGCGCCACGCGGGCGCACACCCGCCGTGATCCGATGGGGCATGGTTCCCGCCCGGCCGCGCGACTCCGCCGCCACCCGACGCGCCCTGCTCGCCGCCGGTCGCGAGCTCTTCGCCACCACGGGGTACGACGGCACCACGGTCCGCGCGATCGCCGAGCGGGCCGGGGTGAACCAGGCGTTGGTGTTCCGGCACTTCGGGTCCAAGGACGGGCTGTTCGCCGCCGCCGTCACGGGCCAGGCGCTGGAGGTCCTGCACGACGGCCCCGCCGACCAGGTCCTCCCCCGCACCCTGCGCGCGATCCTGGCCGCGGACAGCGAGGAGTCCACGCTGTTCCTGGCCGCCCTGCGCTCCGCGGGCAACTCCGACGCCGCCGAGACCGTGCGCTCGGAGCTGCGCGCGGCCTACGGCGGCACCCTCGCCGCGCTCGTCGACTCCGACGAGCCCGCGGACGCCGAGCTGCGCGCCGAGCTCGTCCTCGCCTGGCTGCTCGGGATCTCCCTGCTGCGCACCGTGATCCGCAGCGAGGCCCTGGCGGCCGCGGAGCCCGACGTGGTGGTGGACCACGTCTCGCGGGCCGTCGGCACCCTGCTCCACCACGCCGACCGCTGAGGGGGAGGTGGGGAGGCGGTGC
>NZ_JACBXB010000382.1 GCF_013870575.1 Pseudonocardia pini | reverse complement strand
CGCGGCGAGACCGCGCTCCCGGGCCGCCGCGGTGGTGGCCACCACGAACGCGACCTTCTCCCCGTCGGCCGAGAACAACGCGACGACACCGGGCGCGGACCCGAGCTTGCCCCGCACGTCCGACGCCAGGTTGCGCAGGTCGTTCCCGCCCAGCCCGGCAGGCGCCTCGACCGCCACGACCGACACCCCGCCCAGGTCCTCGGCCTGTGCGGCCAGGTTCCCGGCGGAGGCCAGCACGGCCTCGGCACGGTGCTTCTCCAGGTCGCGCTCGGCGTCCCGGAGCCGCTCGACCAGCCCGTTGATCCGCTCCGGCAGGTCCTCCGGCTTGGCCTTGAGCTGCTCGGCGAGCTGCGAGACCAGCAGATGCTCCTTGGACATGAAGTCGAAGGCGTCGAGCCCCACCAGCGCGTCGACGCGGCGCACCCCGGAGCCGATCGAGCCCTCGGACAGCACCTTGATCAGCCCGATCTCACCGGTCCGGCCGACGTGCGTGCCACCGCACAGCTCGCGCGAGTAGTCGCCCATGTCCACCACGCGGACGCGGTCGCCGTACTTCTCGCCGAACAGCATCATGGCGCCGCGCCGCTTGGCCTCGTCCATCGTGGTCTCGTACGTCTCGATCTCGCGGTTCTCCTGGAGCACCGCGTTGATCTCGGCCTCGACCTCGGCGAGCTGGGTCGGCGACACCGCACCCGACGGCGAGGTGAAGTCGAACCGCAGCCTGCCGGGCGCGTTGAGCGAGCCCGCCTGGGCGGCCGAGGTGCCGAGGGCACCGCGCACGCCGGCGTGGACGAGGTGCGTACCGGTGTGCGCGCGGGAGATCGAGGCGCGGCGGGCCACGTCGACCTCGGCGACCACGGCGGAGTCCAGCGTGGCCGTGCCGTTCGTGACGACGCCCCGGTGCACGCGCAGCCCGGCGACGGGCGACTGGACGTCGTCCACCCGGACGGTGAACGTGCCCGACCGCAGCTCGCCGCGGTCCGCCTGCTGCCCACCGGACTCGGCGTAGAACGGCGTGCGGTCCAGCACGATCTCGACGGACGAGCCCTCCGCCGCGGCCGGGACCGGCTGCCCCTCGACCAGGAGCCCGACGATCGTGCCCTCGGCCGCCAGCTCTGTGTACCCCAGGAACTCGGTGGTGCCGTGGGTGTCCAGCACGGAGCGGTAGATCGAACCGTCCCCGTGGCCGACCTTGCGGGTCTTCGCATCGGCCTTGGCCCGCTCCCGCTGCTCCCGCATCAGGGCGGTGAAGCGGTCCTGGTCGACCTGCAGACCCTGCTCGGCCGCCATCTCCAGGGTGAGGTCGATCGGGAAGCCGTAGGTGTCGTGCAGCTGGAAGGCCTTGTCCCCGGGGAGGAGCAGGCCGCCGCCGCGCCGGGTGTCCGCGACCGCGGTGTCGAAGATCCGCGAGCCTGCCGTGAGGGTGGAGAGGAAGGCCTCCTCCTCCGCCTCCACGACGGCCGAGATCCGCTCGAAGTCCGTGGTCAGCTCCGGGTAGGTCGGGGACATCTCGTCCCGCACGACCTCGGCGAAGGCCTTCAGCACGGGCTCGGTGATGCCGAGCAGCCGCGCCGAGCGGACGATGCGGCGCAGCAGCCTGCGCAGCACGTACCCGCGGCCCTCGTTCGACGGCGTCACCCCGTCGCCGATGATCATCACGCCGGAGCGGGCGTGGTCGGCGATCACGCGGAAGCGGGTGTCGTCCTCACCGGAGACCCCGTAGCGACGACCGGAGAAGGCCTCGGCGCGCGCGATCACCGGGCGGACGAGGTCCGTCTCGTAGACGTTCGCGACGCCCTGCAGCAGGTACGCGACCCGCTCGACGCCCATCCCGGTGTCGATGTTCTTGCTCGGCAGGGTGCCGATCGGCGGGTGCCCCACCTTCGGCGAGAGCTCGCCGCGCTCGTCCTGCATGAAGACGAGGTTCCAGATCTCCAGGTACCGGTCCTCGTCGACGACCGGGCCGCCGTCCTTCCCGAACTCGGCCCCGCGGTCGTAGTAGATCTCCGAGCAGGGGCCGCCGGGGCCGGGCACGCCCATGTCCCAGTAGTTGTCCTTGCCGTCACGGCGCTGGATCCGCTCGTCGGGCAGGCCCGCGATGCGCTTCCAGAGGGCGATGGCCTCGTCGTCGGTCTCGTAGACGGTGACCCAGATGCGCTCCGGGTCGAACCCGAACCCGCCCGACGCCAGGTCGCCCGTGACGAGGTTCCAGGCGTGCTCGATCGCCCCGGCCTTGAAGTAGTCCCCGAAGCTGAAGTTCCCGGCCATCTGGAAGAACGTGTTGTGCCGGGTGGTCCGGCCGACCTCGTCGATGTCCCCGGTGCGCACGCACTTCTGGATCGACGTGGCGGTGGGGTACGGCGCGGGCGCCTGGCCGAGGAAGTACGGCTTGAACTGGACCATGCCCGCGTTGACGAACAGCAGGTTCGGGTCGTCGAGGATCAGCGACGCGCTGGGGACCGGGGTGTGCCCCGCCTTGACGAAGTGCTCGGTGAAACGACGGACGATCTCGTGGGTCTGCACGATGTCTCTCTTTGCCAGAAGGTACGGGGCGGGATCGGGCGGGTCAGGAACCCGCCCCGGGCGCTCGCCGAGGCGCGTCCTCGCTCAGGGCCTCACCGTACGTCGGCACGTGCGCGCCGGTCCGCTTCTCGACGAGCTCGCTGAGCTCCTGCTCCCGGTCCTGCATGCCGGCGCGCACCTCCGCGCCGAAGGCGCCGAGGCCGGCACCGAGCTCACGCAGCCCGTCCGCGATGTTCGCGCCGATGCCCTGGGGCGTGAGCTGCTGCCTGGTCTCGCCGATCCGCTTCGTGACGTACGCGCCCGCGGCCGCGCCGATCCCGAGCCAGAAGAGCCGCCTCACTTCTTCCGCCCCTTGCGGCCCTTCGCGGTGAGGGCGTGCTGGCCCGCGTCCTTACCGGCGCGGCGCGCCTTCACGGCCTTGTTCAGCCCGTACGAGAACGCGGCCGCCCGCACGAGCGGACCACCGAGCGTCGCGGTGAACAGCGAGGTGAGCACGGAGACGTTGCTCGTGACCGTCTTGGCGCTCGAGGTGATCCCGTCCACCCGCTCCAGCTGCGTGTTCACGCTGTTGAGCGTGGCGTGGGCGTCGGTGAGCAGGGGCGCCGAGCCCTCGTGGGCCTTGCGGATCGCGACCGTCGCCTCGTCCAGGGTGCGGCCGAGCTTCAGCAAGGGGATCGCGAGCAGCACGACGAGCACCACGAACGCGATCGCCGCGATCAGCGCAGCGATCTGACCAGCCGACACGAGCCCTCCAGCGATCTTCCACGAGCGACACCCCCACCGGTGTGGAGGTCGGCGGCAAGGCTACCGCTCGCCCACCGACCTCCGCCTTCCGGTTCAGCGCCTGCCCCCGCCGGCTCGCCGGGGTCAGCTGCGGGCGGTGTTCTCGCCGGTGATCAGCTGCCGCAGCCGGGCGAGGGCCCGGTGCTGGGTGACGCGCACGGCGCCGGGCGTGGAGCCGACGGCCTGCGCGGTCTCCTCCGCGCTCAGCCCCACGACGACCCGCAGCACCAGCACCTCGCGCTGCCGCTCGGTGAGGACCGTGAGCAGGTCCCCGAGGCGGGCGTTGAGCTCCGCGGTGAGGGCGAGGTGCTCCGGCCCGTCGAGGATGATGCCGGTGTCCGGCACGTCCGCCACCGGCTCCGACTTGTTCCGACCGATGGCCCGGAAGGTGTCGGTGACCTTGTGGGCGGCGATGCCGTACACGAAGGCGCGGAACGACAGGCCCTTGACCGTGTACGTGGGCAGTGCGGCCAGCACGGCCACGCAGACGTCCTGCGCGACGTCCTCCGCCGAGCCGATCACGCTCTCCTGGCGGCCGAGCCGGGCGCGGCAGTAGCGCAGCACCAGTGGCCGGATCTCCTCGAGCAGCCGGTCACGCGCGGTGGCGTCCCCCGCCACGGCGTCGGCCACGTACTGCTCCAGGGCCGCGGGTGCGGGGACGGGCCGAGCGGCTCTACCCCCCGGCAGGACGTTCAGCTGCGGGCGGGCCGCCTCCTCGGGCGCGACGCCGAACTCGGCGCCCTCCCCGTCGGACGGCTCCAGCGGCATGGCCGCGGCGGCGGTCATCGGCCCGACCCCGCGGATCGGAACGAAGCGTGGTGCATGTCGGGATCCCCTCCCCCTGTGCGGGAGGGTCGCGCGGCGACCCTCCCGCGACTGCGCGGTACGGACCGCGGGTCCGAGTGCCCTTCGGACCAGCGGTGGCGCCTCTCACGAGACGGCCGAGCAACCCTCACCCGGTCGCCACGGAGAGCGACGACCCCCGACGGGTGACGGCGTACCGTCCTCCCTCTGAACGTTCTGCGAGGCTGTGCCCTGCTCCGCTGACCGTTCGAGATTCAAGTACGTCACCATCTTCAGTGAACTCCATGTTGGAGTCAAGGCCAACTCGGCTCTTTTCGGCTACGGTGCGTGCGATGTCTGCCGCCGACGGAGGCCGTTCGGGTGATGCGCGCGCCCGGGCCGCCCAGACCAAGCGTGACCGTACGCGACGTGCGCTCCTCGACGCGGCGGACGCGAACTTCGGCACGCGCGGCTGGGCGCGCACCCGCATGGAGGACATCGCGGCCACGGCGGAGGTCAGCCCGGCGACGGCGTACAACCACTTCGCGAGCAAGCACACGCTCATCGGGCACGTCTACAAGCCCTTGGTCGCCGCCCTCGTCGCCCAGGCGGACCAGGACCGTGCGGACGGCCGACCGCTGGCCGACGCCCTGAAAGACCAGGTCAGCGCCCTCACTCGGATGGCGTTCCGCAACCGCGGGCTCACGGCCGCGCTCTGGTTCGCGATCAACGACTACGCGGGAGGGCGGCCCAGCGGCCCGTCGGACCCCGGCGACCCCGACGACCCCCGGGTACTCGCCCCGATCCCGGACACGATGGTCGGGCTGATCGCGGACGGACAGGAGTCGGGCGAGTACCGCCGGTATCCCGAGGCGGCCGAGGTGGCGGCGCTGGCGGCCAACATGGTCATGATCAGGAGCGTGAACCGGCCGCACGAGCCGCCGGAGCACGCGGCCGAGTTGTTACTCACCGTGATTTTCGGGCTACTGAAGCCGGAGCTCCTGCAGGACGCCGAACGGCCCTTCTCGCGCGCC
>NZ_JACBXB010000381.1 GCF_013870575.1 Pseudonocardia pini | reverse complement strand
CGCCGCGGAGGGAAAGGCCCGCGGGGTGGTGTGCCTGGCGTTCCCCGTCCACCCGCCCGGCAGGCCCGAGAAGCACCGCATGGCGGAGATCGACTCGGTCGAGGTCCCCGTGCTGGTCGTCCAGGGCGCGAGGGACCCCTTCGGCATGCTCGACCCCACGCCGTCGAGAGAGGTCGTGGTGGTGGAGGGGGACCACTCGCTGAGGAAGGCGAACCCCGAGATCGAACGGGTCCTCCCCGGGTTCCTCGGCCGGGTCCTCGCCCGCTGACGGGTCAGCGGGCGGCGATCTCCGCGAACGTGCCGCCCGCGACCGCGACGAGGTCCTGCGGGGCGAGCTCGACCTCGAGCCCGCGGCGGCCCGCGCTGCAGAAGACCGTGGCGAACCCGGCGGCGGAGGAGTCCACCACGACCGGCAGCCGCTTCCGCTGGCCGAGCGGGGAGATGCCGCCCGCCACGTACCCGGTGGCGCGCTCGGCGTCCGCGACCTCGGCCATCCGGGCCTTCTTCCCCCCGACGGCGGCCGCGAGCGCCTTGAGGTCGAGCTGTGCGTCGACCGGCACCACCCCGACCGTCAGGTTCCCGTCGACGGCGGCGACGAGCGTCTTGAAGACGCGTGCGGCGTCGAGCCCGAGGGCGTCGACGGCCTCCTGGCCGTAGGCCGCGCCGCCCGCGTGCTCGTACGAGTGCAGGGTGAAGTCGACCTTCCTCCTGCTCAGCAGCGCCGTCGCCGGTGTGCCCTGCCCTGCCACCCGTCCGGCCCCTTCCCCAGAATCGGCGACGGCCGGGAATCCCCTACCGGCCGAACGTGTTGTGACCGTACGTGACACAGGCTCTGATGGAGGCGCCCCGCCCCGCGCGCCCGACTGTGTGGACGGTGGGCTCGACCGGTCCCACCTCCGCGCCGCCGCGACGGTCGGGCGGAGGACGCGTAGGCTCGTTCCTCGCAGACTCGCAGGCCGCCGCACGGGTGGCCGAGGGGGAGAGGAGCGCGGTGCCGGACGAGACGGACACCGACCAGCAGTCGCAGCAGGACGCGGTCGATCGCGCCCCGGAGGAGTCCGAGGCCGAGCGGGCGGCGCGCTTCGAGCGCGACGCCATGCCCATGATCGACCAGCTCTACGGTGCGGCGCTGCGCATGACCCGTAACCCCGCGGACGCCGAGGACCTGGTCCAGGAGACCTACCTCAAGGCGTACTCGGCGTTCCGGACGTTCCGCGAGGGCACCAACCTCAAGGCCTGGCTGTACCGGATCCTCACGAACACCTACATCAACGGCTACCGCAAGCGGCAGCGCCAGCCGCTGCAGTCGCCCACGGACGAGATCACGGACTGGCAGCTCGCGCAGGCCGGTGAGCACTCGTCGACCGGGCTGCGCTCGGCCGAGGTCGAGGCCATGGACAACCTGCCGGACACGGACGTGAAGGAAGCCCTTCAGCGGCTTCCCGAGGACTTCCGGATGGCGGTATACCTGGCCGACGTCGAGGGGTTCGCCTACAAGGAGATCGCGGACATCATGGGCACGCCGATCGGCACCGTGATGTCCCGCCTGCACCGCGGGCGCAGGCAGCTCCGGGACATGCTCACCGACACCGCGCGCGAGCGCGGTTTCATCCGGGGCGAGGAGCAGGAGGTGACCAGCTCATGAGCTGCGGCAACCACCACGACACCGACTGCTCCGAGGTGCTGGCCGAGGTCTGGCTCTACCTCGACGGCGAGTGCGACGCCGAGCGCCGCGCGGTCCTGGTCCAGCACCTCGACGAGTGCACCCCCTGCCTGCAGGAGTACGGGCTCGACGAGAAGCTCAAGCAGCTCCTCGCCCGCAAGTGCAGCGGCGAGACCGCCCCGGACGGGCTGAAGACGCGGCTGCGCAAACAGTTCCTGGAGCTCGCCGAGGTGAGCGTGGAGTCCGGCCCCGGCGGTACGACCGTCGAGGTCCGCACCACGCGCATCGAACAGCGCGGCTGACCCCCCGGACACACGAACGGCACCTCTGCTCGCGAGCGGAGGTGCCGTTCTGCTTGTCCAGGCCTCAGGTGTTGGGCCGCTTGCCGTGGTTCGCGCCGCCCTTCTTGCGGTCGCGACGCTTCCGTGCGCGCTTCGACATGCCGATCCCTCCTTCTCCTGCCGCTGGTCTGGAGCCAGTGTCCCACGTGGTTGGATTGGCCCGTGTCGACCCTGAGCGAACTGCTGGCCGAGCACACGCGGTTGCCCGGGGACGCCGTCGAGCACCTGCAGCGCGTGGTCGCCGAGTGGCAGCTGCTGGCGGACATGTCGTTCGCGGACTTCCTGCTGTGGATCCCCCTCCCGCAGGACGCGGACCACGCCATGGCGGGCGGCCCGGAGGAGTTCCTCTGCGTGGCCCAGGCCCGCCCGACGACCGCGCCCACGGCCCACTCCGAGGACGCCGTCGCCGCCCGCGTCACGCCGCGGGAGAACCCGCAGCTGCGGCGCGCGGTGGTCGAGGGGCGGATCTGCCGCGAGGAGGAGCCGCGCTGGCACATGGAGGTCCCGGTCCGCCGGGAGACCATCCCGGTGCGCCACCGTGGCCGCGTGATCGCCGTGCTGTCCCGGGACACCAACCTCGCGATGCCGCGGGTGCCCAGCCCGCTCGAGATCGCCTACCTGGGCAGCGCCTCCGACCTCTGCCAGATGATCGCGGACGGGACCTTCCCCACGACGGCGGCCTCGGCGGGCGCCGACACCAGCCCCCGCGCCGGGGACGGGCTCATCCGGCTCGACGCGCACGGGCTCGTGGCCTACGCCAGCCCGAACGCGTTGTCCGCCTACCACCGGATGGGCCACGACACCGACCTCGTCGGGGTGCCGCTCGGGCCCATGACCAAGGCGCTGGTCCGGGACCCGTTCGACGCCACCGAGGTCGCCGCCCGCATCCAGGCCGCGCTCGACGGCCGCACCTCGCTCCGGATGGAGATCCGCACCAAGGGGGCGGTGATGCTCGTCCGCGCGCTGCCGCTGCGCCCCCGCGGGGACGCCGCGGGCGCCCTGGTACTGGTCCGCGACATCACCGACCTGCGCCGCCGTGACCAGGCGCTGCTCAGCAAGGACGCGACGATCCGGGAGATCCACCACCGGGTCAAGAACAACCTGCAGACGGTCGCGGCGCTGCTCCGGCTGCAGGCCAGGCGGACCGAGATCCCCGAGGCCCGGCGGGCCCTGGAGGAGTCCGTGCGGCGCGTCACGAGCATCGCGCTGGTGCACGAGGCGCTGGCCTACTCGGTGGCCGAGATGGTCGACCTCGACGAGCTCGTGGACACCGTGCTCCCCGCGATCGGGGACGGCGCGACCGCCGAGGTCCGCGCGAAGGTCCGCCGCGAGGGCTCGCTCGGCACGCTCCCCTCGGCGATGGCCACCCCGCTGGTGCTGGTCCTCACCGAGCTGGTGCACAACGCGCTCGCGCACGCCTACGAGCCTGGTCAGGCCGGGGAGGTCGTGGTCAGGGCGACCCGCTCGGCGTCGAAGCTCGAGGTGGTCGTGATGGACGACGGCCGGGGCATGCCGGAGGGTTTCGACATGGACCGGGCGAAGGGTCTGGGCCTGCAGATCGTGCGCACGCTGCTCACGGAGCTGGAGTCCACGATCGCCCTGTCGCCCCGCGAGGGCGGCGGAACGGAGGCCCTTATCACGGTGCCGATGGCGGCGCGATAGCCTTGAGGCGTGATCGCTGATCCCGGTGCCGAGGTCGCGCCGGTGCCGTGCTCCGCGGTCACAGGATCCGGCGGGTGCGGTGACACTCCCGGAACCACAGAAGAGCGGGCCCGTCGCCGGTGGCGTCCGGCTTCGGGCCCGCTCTTCGGGGCTGTGCTCTGAGGTTCTCGGTGGTGCGGCTCGTGAGAAAGCCGAGCCACTCAGGCGGTGCGGGCGCGGGTACGCGAGTTGCGACGCTTGAGTGCGCGACGCTCGTCCTCGCTCATACCGCCCCACACGCCCGCGTCCTGGCCACTCTCGAGGGCCCAGGACAGGCACTCGGTGACGACGGGGCAACGACGGCAGACGGTCTTCGCCTCGGCGATCTGCAGGAGCGCCGGGCCGGACGTCCCGACCGGGAAGAAGAGCTCCGGGTCCTCGTCGCGGCAGATAGCGCGGTGACGCCAATCCATGATGGTTCTACTCCTCGTACTGGCGATCGGGGTTCGCGCCGATCGCACGTCTGTCTGTCACGGTGTTTCCGCGCTTGTGAATGATTTCACGAGCACGGTCGCTCTTCAAGGGACAAGGTCCAGCCGGGTGAGGAGCCTCACCCACCCTTCGCAACGATGGACGACACGTTCGGTTACCGCGTCGATCCTTCGCTACCAAGAGCGACGGAAAGTGTCCCTGCCCGACGGCTCCGGGAGTACCCCGTCTCCGCCGGACCATGCGGGGTGGCCCCCGCTGGTGTCCCTCGATCTCGCAGGACCTACCTTGGATCACGTCCACGTCTGATGCGAGACCCTGGCTGCTCGACGGTCAGCGAGCATCGGTGAATGGCCACCCGGTGTCACTCGGCCGGGTGAGACGCCCGCCCGATCTGCGACGAGGGGCGCCTCTCGCACGACGACTGAGAGTGGTCGGTCAGACGACGACGCGTAGCGCTCCCGGCACGGAGACGAACTCGACGTCGGTCCGCGACCCCAGATGGTCGCCGTCCAGCTGCAGCGCCAGCGGCTCCGCGGAGCGGATCCGGATGGAGGGAACGGCGTCCTGGCGCACGATGTTCCGGCCGTGCGGGTCGCCGTCGGGCGAGAGGATGTGCCGCAGGGTCCGCGAGATGGTGGGCAGCCCCAGATGGCGGAGCGCGAACAGGGCGAGCCCGGAGCCGAACGTGGCGCCGGGGTTGGTCCGCACGGCCTTGCCGGACAGGAAGGTCCACGGGTCGGTGTTGCTCACGAACGCCAGCCGGACCTCCTCCAGCGGGCTCGCGCCGGGCACCTCGATCGTCATCGACGCCGGACGGCGGCGCTGGCGCAGGTACTCCGCCACGGCGGTGCCCGCGTACCGCAGCGGGCTGGCCTCGCGGCCGGAGGCGCGCTGCCGCTCCACGGCGGCGACCACGCTCGCGTCCCAGCCCATGCCGGCGTTGAAGGTGAACCAGCGGTCGTCCGCGCGACCGAGGCCCACCAGCCTGCTGC
>NZ_JACBXB010000380.1 GCF_013870575.1 Pseudonocardia pini | reverse complement strand
GACCGCCGACCACCTCTTCCTGCGCGAACGGCCTCGGCTCGTGGAGCTGGCCGCGCAGACCGTCAGACGCTGACGCGCTCGGGATGGGTGTAGACGTTCCCCGCCCCGCCCCGCAGGAACCCGACGAGGGTGAGCCCGGCCTCGTCGGCCAGCTCGACGGCCAACGAGCTCGGCGCCGACACCGCGGCGAGGATCGGCACCCCGGCCATCACGGCCTTCTGGACCAGCTCGAACGAGGCCCGCCCGGACACCTGCAGCACGGTGTCCGCGGCCGGCACCCGGCCCGCGAGCAGGGCGTGCCCGAGCACCTTGTCGACGGCGTTGTGCCTGCCCACGTCCTCACGGGACACGACCAGCGACCCGTCGGCGGTGAACAGGCCCGCCGCATGCAGGCCCCCGGTCGAGTCGAAGACCTTCTGCGCCTGCCGGAGCGCGTCGGGCAACGAGCCGAGGACCTGCCAGGCGACCGGGCCGCCGCGCGGGGCGAACCGGGTCTTGAGGCGCACGGCGTCGAGCGAGGCCTTCCCACAGACCCCGCACGAGGACGTGGTGTAGAAGTTCCGCTCCAGCGAGGTGTCCGGCGGTTCGACGCCGGGAGCGAGCGCCACGTCGAGGACGTTGTAGGTGTTGCGGCCCTCCGCGTCGACCGAGTCGCAGTAGCGCGCGGTGGCGAGGTCGGCGGCGGAGCCGATCACACCCTCGGTGAGCAGGAAGCCGTGGGCCAGCTCGACGTCGTGGCCCGGGGTTCGCATGGTGACGCTCAGCGGGCGACCGTCGACCCGCAGCTCGAGGGGCTCCTCGACGGCGAGGGTGTCCGGCCTGCGCCGGGTCGTGCCGTCCGCGCCGATCCGCAGGACCGAGCGTCGAGCGGTCAGCCGTCCCATGCCACCGAGCCTACGCGCGGCCGTGACCACCGGCGCCTCCGCGCGGGTGGTGCCCGCCCGGTCCGTCCGGATACGGTGAGGCTGCCCTTACCCCGAACCGCGAGGAGTGCGTCGTGCCCGTCTCGACCGAGGTCGTGGACCTCGACGTCGTCGCCACCCGTCGGCTCTCGCCGAGCCTGGTCCGCGTCGAGCTGCGGGGCGCCGTCCCCTCCGCGGGCGTGCCGGACGAGGCCTGCGTGCTGCAGTTCCCCGAGCCGGGCGGCGGCGAGCCGGTCGAGGGCAGCGGCCGCTGGTACACCGTCCGCCGCATCGACGAGGCGGGGCTGACCGTCGACATCGTGCTGCACCCCGGCGGCGTCGGCGGCGAGTGGGCCGCGGTGGCCGGGGTGGGGGACCGGTTGCGCCGCACCCACGGCAACAGCTGGTTCCGCAGGCCCGAGGCGGCCACCTGGCAGGTGCTCGTGGGGGACGTGACGGCCCTGCCCGCGATCGGTCGGATCGTGGACGAGAGCCCGGCGGACCTCCGGACGATCGTGCACGTCGAGGTGCCGGACCGGGCCGACGCGCAGGACCTGCCGGGCGCCGAGGTCACCTGGCACCACACGCCGGGCCTCGCCCGGGCGGGCAGGCTCGGTGAGATCGTCGCGGGGATCGCGCTGCCCGAGGGGCCCGGCTACGTGTACGTCGCGGGTGAGGCCTCCGCGACCCGCGCCGCCCGCGGCCACCTGCGCTCCCTGGGGCTGCCCCGCGGCTCGTACGGCGTCGTCGGCTACTGGCGCGCGGACATCGAGAGGTGGAACGCCAGGCTGGCCGAGTCCGGCGTGGACACCGTGGCGATCTACGAGCGCGCGCTCGCCGCGGGCCGGGACGAGGAGGAGGTCCGCGAGCTCTACGAGCGCGGGCTGGCCGAGGCCGGCTTGTAGGCCAGCACGCAGTACCGGTTGACGCTGAAGAAGTAGTCGCCTGCGCGCACGTCCGCCTCCCAGGCGGCGACGTCCTCGGCGCTCAGGTCGGCGCGGCCCCGGACGTACCCGGCGATGGTCCGGAGGGTGTGCGCGCTGTAGGTCTCCGGCTCGTGGGCGGGGTTCAGGATCGCGATCGCCTGCTGTGCCGCCACCGTGAACCCCGCCTCGGTGAGCCTGCGGCCGAGGGTGACCGGCAGGTGCGGGTCGACCAGGTGGGCCTCCCACGCGGCCATGACCCGGCGGTGCCGCTCCCGGTCCGCGACCGCCCAGACCACCGAGTCCCAGTCGGTGTCCAGCACCAGGACGCGGCCACCGGGCCGGAGCACCCGGAAGACCTCGGCGAAGGCGCCGGGGATGTCGGGGACGTACTCGTAGACCTGGGTGGACACCACGGCGTCGAACGCCTCCGCCGGGAACGGCAGGGACTCCGCACCGCCCTCGGTGATCGTGACGGTGTCGAGCGCCAGGCAGCGGGCCGACGCCACCGAGTTCATCGCCGCGCTCGGGTCCAGACCCTGCACCCTGCCCCCGGGACCGACGGCCTCGGCGAGCTGGGCCAGCAGGAACCCGGGCCCGGAGCCGACGTCGAGGATCCGTTCCCCCGCCGCGGGCGCGAGCAGGGCCAGCGTCTCGGCCCGCTGTCGCACGATGTCCGGGGTGGCGTACACCCGCTCGATCGCGCGGGTGCCCTCGTCGTCGAAGGACAGAGTCATGGCGGCAGCGTAGACGGGGCATGAAGTTGAGGGCTCAATCGTTACGGGTAGCATGACGCACATGGAGACGGTGGAGCTGGGACTGGACACCTTCGGCGACGTGACGACCGACGGGCAGGGTGGGCGCACGTCGTACGCCCAGGTCATCAGGGACGTCGTCGAACAGGGTGTGCTGGCCGACCGGGTCGGGATCGACGTGTTCGGGGTGGGCGAGCACCACCGGGACGACTACGCGATCTCCGCGCCCGAGGTCGTGCTGGCCGCGATCGCGAGCCGGACCGAGCGGATCAAGCTGGGCACCGCGGTGACCGTCCTCAGCTCGGACGACCCCGTGCGGGTCTTCGAGCGCTTCGCCACCCTCGACGCGGTGTCGGACGGCCGCGCGGAGATCACGCTGGGCCGCGGCTCGTTCACCGAGTCCTTCCCCCTCTTCGGCTACGACCTCGCGGACTACGAGACGCTGTTCGCCGAGAAGCTCGACCTGATGACCCACCTGCTCGCCGAGGGCCCGGTGACCTGGGAGGGCACCATCCGGGCGGCCCTGACGGACCAGCAGGTCTACCCCAAGACCGAGTCCGGCCGGATCACGACCTGGGTCGGTGTGGGTGGCAGCCCGCAGTCGGTGGTCCGGGCCGCGACCTACGGGCTGCCGCTGGTCCTCGCGGTCATCGGCGGCGACCCGGTGCGCTTCGCGCCGTACGCCGAGCTGTACCGGAAGGCGCTTCGGGAGCTGGGCAAGGAGGAGCAGCCGATCGCCGTGCACGCCCCCGGCTTCGTCGCCGAGACCGACGAGGAGGCCGTCGAGACGCTGTACCCGCACGCCAAGGTCATGCTCGACCGGATCGGTGCGGAGCGCGGCTGGCCGCCCCTGACCCGCGGCCGGTTCGAGGCGGACGTCCGCGGCGGCGCCCAGCACGTCGGGTCGCCCGAGACCGTGGCCCGCAAGATCGCCCGCACCGTGCAGGCGCTGGGTGTGCAGCGCTTCGACCTCAAGTACACGACGGGCCCCCTGCCGCACGCCGAGCTGATGAGGTCCATCGAGCTCTACGGCACCGTGGTGGTGCCCCGGGTCCGCGAGCTGCTGGCCGAGTCGGAGCAGGTCGCGGTCTAGCCTGGCCGCATGCGTGACGAGGAGCCGCGGGTCCTGGTGGTCGGGCTCGACCCGCACCGGGTCCCGGGGCCCTGGGACCCCACCCCCGTGGCCGACGCCGTCGCCGTCGGCCTGGCGAGGTTCGAGGCCGCGGGGGTGGGCGTCGAGACCTGCTTCTTCGGGCTCGACGGGAGCGACGACATCGGCGCCGTGGTGGCCGCCGCGCTGGACCGCAGGCCGTGGCGGGTGGTCGTCGTCGGCGGCGGGGTGCGGTCGGACGACGCCCTGTTCGAGCAGGTGGTCAACCTGGTCCACCGGCACGCGCCCGCCGCCGCGATCGCGTTCAGCGGCGCCCCGTCGGACACCTACGAGGCCGCCGCGCGGTACCTGGACTAGCCGCGCGGTACCTGGACTAGGAGTCTGTCGAAAGGGCCCCGCCCTGCTGCGCGCCGCCCCGGCAGCGCCCGCACTGGGTCGTCGGCCTGGCGAGGACGCCCACTCTGAACCGCGGCCTCCTAGCCCTGGAAGGGGCGCACCCGGCCCGTCCAGCGCTCCTCGTCCCGGCGGTAGACCGCGATGGGCTCCTTGGCCACGCGGAAGGTGTAGCGCCCCGCCTCCTCGACCACCTCGCCGTCGGTCGCGAGCATCGACGGGACGGCCAGCTCGACGTCGAGCTCCGCGACCTCGGCCTGGTGGTAGACGCGACTGTGCCCGAGTGCACCGAGGATCAGGGCGGCGACCACCCGCAGCCGGGAGAACCGGACGTCGGCACGCAGCCACCGGACGTCGAGCAGGCCGGAGTCCAGGGTCGGCCGCCAGGCCGGGACCATGCCGCGCGGGTAGTAGGGCCCGTTGCCCACGAAGATGAACCAGACCTTGTGCCACGCGCCGTCGAGGAACTTGACCTCCACCTTCTCGGCGCGGTGCAGCACGGCGACCAGCGCGGCCACGAACGCGGGCCACTTGCCCCAGCGCGGCTGCCACTTCTCCCGCAGGCGCACCAGCTCCGGGTAGGAGCCCACGCTCGCGGTGTTGAGGAAGTACCGCGTGCGGATCACGTCGGTGTTCTCCGGGTCGTCGCCCGCGCCGGGGTGGGCCTCCACCAGCCCGAGGTCGACCGCGACGGCCTCGCCCGCCTGGGTGGCGTCGACGGCCTCCTGCAGGTCGTAGACGCCCACGTCCCGGGCGAAGTGGTTCAGGGTCCCGGCGGGCACCACGACCAACGGCAGGTGGTGGCGGTCGGCGACCGACGCGGCCGTGGCCACGGTGCCGTCGCCCCCGGCGACCCCGATCGCCCGCACCCAGCTCCCGCGTTCGGCGATGGCCTCCTCGAGCTGGTCGTCGACGTCGGTGTCCTTGCTGACCCGCAGCAGGTGCGCGGCGGGCAGGGCGGCCGCGACCTCGTCGCTCGCGTCGTAGTCCGGCGGGCCGGAGAACGGGTTCGCGATGATCACCAGGCCGTCGCCCTGCGGCAGCTCTGGGACC
>NZ_JACBXB010000037.1 GCF_013870575.1 Pseudonocardia pini | reverse complement strand
CGGCTCCGCCTCCGCACCACCGGTCGGCTCCGCCTCCGCACCACCGGTCGGCTCCGCCTCCGCACCACCGGTCGGCTCCGCCTCCGCACCACCGGTCGGCTCCGCCTCCGCACCACCGGTCGGCTCCGCCTCCGCGTTCTTGCCGTCGATCAGGTCCACGAACGGCTCGACGTCCCGGTAGGTCTGCACGTACCGCTCCGGGCTGATCGGCCGGTTGTCCAGGTTGATCCGCTCGGTGGCCCGCTGCAGGTGGGGACTGGTGTAGCGGCCCGTGCGCAGCCCGATCTCGGACAGCAGCGCGTCGACCATCCGGGACACCGACGTCTTGCCGTTCGTGCCCGTGATGTGCACGACGGGGTAGCCCGCCTGCGGGTCCCCCAGCACGTCGACCAGCGCCCGGATCCGGTCCAGCGAGGGCTCCATGACCGTCTCCGGCCAGCGCCGGTCCAGCACCGCCTCGACGGCGAGGAACTCCGCGTACCCCGCGACCGTGGACTGCGCGGGCACGACGTCCGGGGTCTCGCCGCCGCGGATCTGCTCCAGGACGGCGGCGATCACCGCGTCCTCGGCCGACTCGTCGGGCGACCGGATCCCGCCCTCGCCCTCCGGCAGCTCCGCCGGGTGGTCGGGGAACTCGTCGGGGTACTCGCCGCGCGCATCGTCCTCGCCGGGGCCGCTCATGATGCGGGCAGCCCTGCCAGCCGGGCCTCGACCCGCTCGATCTCCGCGAGCGCCGCCGCACGCCGCTCCCGGATGCCCTCGACGACCTTCTCGGGCGCCTTCTCCGTGAACTTCGGGTTGCCGAGCTTCTTGTCCGCCTGCTCCAGCTCCTTCTGCGCGGCCGCGAGGTCGCGGCCCAGCCGCGCACGCTCGGCGGCGACGTCGATCGCCCCGGAGGTGTCCAGCTCGACGTGCACGGTGCCGCCGCTGAGCGCGACCTCGACGGTCGCGGTGGGCGAGAAGGACTCCCCCGCCGCGTCCAGCCGGGTCAGGAACCGCGCCGCGGGCTCGTGTGCGGTGAGCCCCGCCGCGTCGAGCCCCACGAGCCTGGCCTCGACGGACTTGCGGTCCGGCAGGCCCTGCTCGGTGCGGAACCGACGGACCTCGGTGATCAGCTTCTGCGCGGCCTCGACGCGGGCGACCGCCGCGGCGTCGACCGGCAGGCCCGAGTCGGCGTCCGGCCACGCCGCCCGCACGACCGTCTCGCCGCCGGTCAGCGCGGTCCACAGCGCCTCGGTGACGAACGGCGTGATCGGGTGCAGCATCCGCAGCAGGGCGTCGAGGACGTGCCCGAGGACCGCCTTCGTGCCCTCGGCGGTGGCCGGGTCGTCGAACTGGGGCTTGGCCAGCTCGAGGTACCAGTCGCAGAGCTCGTCCCACGTGAAGTGGTAGAGCCCCTCGGTGGCCTTGGCGAACTGGAAGTCCTCCAACAGCGCGTCCGTCTGCTCGCGGACCTCGCGCAGCCTGCCGAGGATCCAGCGGTCCGCGTCCGTGGGGTCCGACGGCAGCGGCAGCGCGGGCGAGGCCCCGTTGGACAGCGCGAACCGGGTGGCGTTCCACAGCTTGGTGGTGAAGTTGCGGGAGCCCGCGACCCACTCGGTGGACAGCGACATGTCCGTGCCCGGGTTGGAGCCGCGCGCGATGGTGAAGCGCAGCGCGTCGGCCCCGTAGGCGTCGATCAGCTCGAGCGGGTCGATGACGTTGCCCTTGGACTTCGACATCTTCTTGCCGTGCTCGTCTCGGATCAGGCCGTGCAGGTACACGTCCTTGAACGGCGTGCGCCCCATCGCGTAGGTCCCGAACATCATCATCCGGACGACCCAGAAGAACAGGATGTCGTAGCCCGTGACCAGCACGGCGTTCGGGTAGTAGCGCCCGAGGTCCGGCGTCTCGTCCGGCCAGCCGAGCGTGGAGAACGGCCAGAGCCCGGAGGAGAACCAGGTGTCGAGGACGTCCTCGTCCTGGCGCCAGCCCTCACCGGTCGGGGCCTCGTCCTCCGGCCCGACGCAGACCATCTCGCCCTCGGGCCCGTACCAGACCGGGATGCGGTGGCCCCACCACAGCTGCCGGGAGATGCACCAGTCGTGCATGTTGTCGACCCAGTCGAAGAACCTCGACGACATCTCCGCCGGGTGGATCGTCGTGTCCCCGCTGCGGACCGCGTCCCCCGACGCCTTCGCGAGCGCGTCGACCTTGACCCACCACTGCAGCGACAGCCGCGGCTCGATGATCACGCCGTTGCGCGAGTCGTGGCCGACCGAGTGCAGGTAGGGGCGCTTCTCGGCGACGATCCGACCCTCGGCGCGCAGCGCCTCGGTGATCGCGGTGCGCGCCTCGAACCGGTCCAGTCCGTCGAACTCCGTGCCCGAGTTCGCGATCATGCCGGACTCGTCCATGATCGTGGGCATCGGCAGGTCGTGGCGCCTGCCCATCTCGAAGTCGTTCGGGTCGTGCGCCGGGGTGATCTTCAGCGCGCCGGTGCCGAACTCCCGGTCGACGTACGGGTCCGCGATGACCGGGATGTCCCGCCCGGTGATCGGCATCCGGATGGTCCGGCCGACGAGGTGGGCGTACCGCTCGTCCTCGGGGTGGACCGCGACGGCGGTGTCCCCCAGCATGGTCTCCACGCGCGTGGTCGCGACGACGACGGCGTCCGCCCCGTCCCCGTACCGGATCGAGACGAGCTCGCCCTCGACCTCCTTGTGGTCGACCTCGATGTCCGAGATCGCGCTCTGGACCGCGGGCGACCAGTTGACCAGGCGCTCGGCGCGGTAGATCAGCCCGTCGTCGAACATCTTCTTGAACACGGTCTGCACGGCGCGGGAGAGCCCCTCGTCCAGCGTGAAACGCTCGCGGGACCAGTCCACCCCGTCGCCCAGGCGGGTCATCTGGCCCAGGATCGCGCCGCCGGACTCGGCCTTCCACTCCCAGACGCGCCGGACGAACTCCTCGCGCCCCAGCTCCCGCCGGGTCGGCCCGCCGGACTCCGCGAGCTGCCGCTCGACGACCGCCTGGGTGGCGATCCCGGCGTGGTCCATGCCGGGGAGCCACAACGCGTCGTACCCCTGCATGCGGCGGCGCCGCGTGAGGATGTCGATCAGCGTGTGGTCCATGGCGTGCCCGAGGTGCAGGCTGCCGGTGACGTTCGGCGGCGGGATGACGATGCAGTACGGCGGCTTGTCCGACCCCGGGTCCGCCTGGAAGTACCCGTTGTCGACCCACCGCTGGTAGAGGCCGCCCTCTACCTCCGCCGGGCTCCACTTGGCAGGGAGATCGGCAGAACGCGGAGGCAGGGTCTCGGTCACGCCGTCAAGTCTACGAGGGCGGCACGACGGGATTCCGCCGCCCCGAGGGCCCTGTGGACAACTCCCGATCAGACGGGCAGGAAGACCGTGTGGAGATGGTCGAACCCCAGGACCGGGGCGAGTGCGCGGGCCCGGATCAGCGCGGGGTCCAGCGACCGCACGCTGCCGCTGGTGGGCTCGTAGACCCGCCACGTCCCGTCGTCGGCGATCCGCAGGGCCAGGGTGTAGTGGCGCGGCACCACCGTCCCGACGAGCAGCGGGACCGGCCGCCGCGCCCCGAGCGCCGCCTCGACCTGTCGGATCGCCAGGTCGACGTCCGCCTCGGAGGCGTCGTCGACGAACCGCAGCCGGTACCGGCCCGCGCCCGGTGCGTTGCGGTGCAGCCAGCGCAGGAAGCCCCACGGGGTGGTGCCCAGGGCCTGCGGCCAGAACAGGTTGGTGGCCTTGTGGATCTCGCGCTGCCGGGCGTCGAAGCGGGCGGCGAACCCCCGCACCATGCCCGCCGCGTCCTGCTCCCGGACCTCCAGCCGGCCCAGCTCCTCCGGGTCGGCCCAGGTCGCGAGGGCGAGCAGGACCGCGGAGCCGCAGGTCGTGGCGTCCACCTGGTCCAGCCGCGCACCCGCGTGGCGCTGCTCGCCGAGCGCCTCGGCGACCAGCGGGCGTCGGTCCCCGGAGAGCGCGGACACCGCCGCCACCGGCACCACGACGGGACGGCTGATGAGCCGTTGCCACGCCCGCCCGAGCGCCGAGACCGTCCGCACGGGTTCACCCTAGAGCGTGAGGGCCCCGACCCGCGGCGACCCGTGGTCCGCGACCATGGCGGGATGCTCACACCGGAGATCGTCGAGTTCCTCAACCACGGCACCCGAACCGGGATGCTGGCGTTCACCGCGGGTGACGGCCGTCCGCTCGCGGCTCCCGTCTGGTTCCTCGTAGAGGACGGCGCGCTCGTCCTCAACACCGGCTCGGGGACGGCCAAGGGCAAGGCCATCGCGCGGGACCCGCGGGTCTGCCTGGTCGTCGACCTCGCCGAGCCGCCGTACGCGTTCGTGCAGGTCCAGGGCGTGGCGGAGACGAGCGAGGACCCCGCCGAGCTGCTGCGCACCGCGACCGCGCTGGGCGGGCGCTACATGGGGGCGGACCGGGCCGAGGAGTTCGGCAGGCGGAACGCGGTGCCCGGCGAGCTCGTCGTCCGGATCAGGCCGACGAAGGTGGTCGCCCAGCTCGACGTCGCCGCCTGACCAGGGGTTGCGAACAGGTGTAACCGTCGGTAACGTTACCGGCGGTTACACCCGTTGCCGTCGACTCGCGAGGGAGCGACCACGATGACCGGCACGACCGCCGTCGAAGGTCACGACGAGATAGCCACGAGGCTGCTGCGCTCCGCCGAGCAGCTGTCCTTCGACCCCGCCACCGAGGTGGACTGGGACACCCCGCTGGACACCGACCTGCACGGGGCCAGCCCCGAGTGGAGCACGCTGTTCGGCACCGCCTACTGGAGCGAGCTCTCCGAGGCGCAGCGACGCGAGCTGACCCGCCAGGAGTCGGCCTCGGTCGCGAGCACCGGCATCTGGTTCGAGATGATCCTGCAGCAGATGATGCTGCGGGACTTCTACGCGAAGGACCCCACCGACCCCGCGTTCCAGTGGGCGCTGACCGAGATCGCGGACGAGTGCCGACACTCGATCATGTTCGCCCGCGGCGCCGCCAAGCTCGGTGCCCCCGCCTACCGGCCCCGCCGCGCGGCGGTCGAGCTCGGCCGCGCGTTCAAGACCCTCGCCCGCGGGGAGGCCGCCTACGCGGCGATCCTCGTGGCCGAGGAGGTCCTGGACGTCATGCAGCGGGACTGGATGCGCGACGAGCGCGTCGTGCCCTTCGTCCGGACGATCACCAACATCCACGTCGTGGAGGAGTCGCGCCACATGCGCTTCGCCCGCGACGAGGTGCTGCGGCGGATGCAGGCCACGGGCACGCTGCGCAGGCACTGGAGCGCTTTCGTGATCGCCGCCGCGGCGTACTTCATCGTGACGAGCATGGTCGGCCCGCAGGCGTATGCGGCCGCGGGCCTGGACGTGGAGCGTGCGGTGCGCGAGGCGGAGGGGAACGAGCACCATCGCGCGATGCTGCGGTCGAGCTGCGCCGGGCTGATGGAGTTCCTCGGCTCAGCCGGGCTGCTGACGAAGGCCGCGCGGTGGGTCTACCGCCGCGCGAACCTCCTCTGACCGGAGCCCGCGCATGCCCTTCGCCATCACCCAGACCTGCTGCACGGACGCCTCCTGCGTCGCGGCCTGCCCGGTCAACTGCATCCACCCGGCTCCCGGCGAGCCGGACTTCGGCACCACGGACATGCTCTACGTCGACCCCCGGACCTGCATCGACTGCGGTGCCTGCGCCGACGCGTGCCCGGTCGACGCGGTCTTCCCGGCCGAGACGCTGAGCGGCCCGTACCCGGAGATCAACGCGGCCTACTACGCGGACAAGCCGACGGCCCCGGTCTCGGGCCCGACGTTCCACGAGTGGGGCCCGCCCGCGTTCGACCGGGTGCTGCCCGCCGACTTCCCCGTGCTCGACGTGGCCGTGGTCGGCACCGGCCCCGCCGGCATGTACGCGGTCCAGGACCTGTTGCTGCACACCACGGCGCGGGTGACCGTGTACGACCGGCTCACCGAGCCCGGTGGGCTGGTCCGGTTCGGCGTCGCGCCCGACCACCCGTCGACCAAGCGGATCGCCGAGACGTTCGCGCGCCACCACGGGCACGAGCGGGTCCGGATGCGGCTGGGCGTCGAGGTCGGCCGGGACGTGACGGTCGCCGAGCTGGGCGAGCGGCACGACGCCGTGGTCTACGCGGTCGGTGCGTCGGAGTCCCGGTCGCTCGGGATCCCCGGCGAGGAGTCCTCCGTGCCCGCCACGACCGTCGTCGGCTGGTACAACGGCCATCCCGACGTGCGGGTGGACGCGGTCGACACGTCGGCCTCGCGGGTCGTGGTGGTCGGGACCGGGAACGTCGCGCTCGACGTGGCGCGCATCCTCACCGCGGACCCGGCCGATCTCGTGGACACCCCGATCGCCCGCCCCGCCCTGGAACGGCTGCGCACCGGCTCGGTGCGCGAGGTCGTGCTGCTCGCCCGGCGAGGCCCGGACTCGGCCGCGTACACGCGTCCGGAGCTGCTGGCGGTCCGCTCGGGCCTGGTGGTCGACGACGGGGACGGCCGCGTCGATGGCCTCCGACTCGCACGCGGCGCTGCTGCAGGGGGTCCGACGCGAGCGGGTCGACTGGTCCGCGCCGGTCGGCCCCGACCGCCGGATCGTGCTGCGCTTCCACTCCGCGCCCGTGGCGGTCACCGAGAGGTCGGTGCGGACGGCCGACGCCGAGATCCCGGCGGGCCTCGTCGTGCGGGCGATCGGGCACGTCGGCACGCCGATCCCGGGACTGCCGTTCGACTCCGGGATCGTGCCGAACGAGAAGGGTCGCGTCGCCCCGGGCACCTACGTGGTGGGGTGGATCAAGCGCGGTTCCACCGGTGGGATCGGCGTGAACCGCACGGACGCCGCCGAGACGGTCGGCGCCCTGATCGAGGACGCCGCCGCGGGCCGCCTCACCCCGCGTCCCCGCCGTCGCACCCTCCTGCGCCGCTGAGACCCCGACAGCCGCACGGTCCGGTCGCTTCCAAGATCGCACGTTTCGTGCTGTCAGCGCTGCATGATCGCGATCTGCGTGCTCTCAGCGCGGTGTCGACGACGCTGAGAGCACGCAACCGCTGATCATCACCCGCGCTGCGACTGGTCGTTCGAGGTCACGCCGCGCTCGGTGTCGGCGTCCCAGCCCTTCGCGAGGGCCGAGATCTTCTGGGAGAAGTCGGCGGCGGCGACCTGCGGGTCGTCCGCGCGACCGGCCGCGACCCCGATCAGGAACGCCGTCACCGGGGCCGCCGGACGGCTCACCCCGTGCGCGACGTCCGACGTCAGGTCGAGCACCGCGTCGACGCTCTTGTCGCTGTCCACCTGTCCCTCGAGCCCGAGCTCGCGGGACACGGCGGTGATCCACTCGGACATGGCCTTCGCGTCGTCACTCATGGCGGGAAGATACCCACTCTCAGCCGAACAACGCCGGAATCTTGATCACCAGCTGCCAGAGGCCGTACAGGAACGGCAACCCCACCCACAGCCAGGCCACGACGACGAGCGCGAGGGGTGCCTTCCCCTGCTGGGTCTGGTCGCTCATGCCCGTGCCTCCGTGGTCCGCGTCGTGTTCGTAGCCGGTTCGTGCCACTTGTCCGCCACCGGTCTGACCAGCTCGTTCGCCACGAAGCCGATCACCAGCAGCACGATCATCACCAGGAAGGCCGGGGTGTACTTCGAGGGCCCGGCGACGTCCGCCCGGGCGTCCGCGATGGCGTTGACGATGATCGGGCCGAGCACCCCGGCCGTGGACCACGCGGTGAGCAGCCTGCCGTGGATCGCGCCGACCTGGTAGGTGCCGAAGAGGTCGCGCAGGTAGGCCGGGATGGTCGCGAACCCGGCGCCGTAAAAGGAGAGGATCAGGGTCGAGCAGAGCAGGAAGACGGCCTTGTTGGTCTCCCCGATGAACGTCAGACCCAGGTAGAGGAGGGCTCCGACGCCGAGGTAGATCCGGTAGATGTTCTTGCGGCCGATCACGTCGGACAGCGAGGACCACACGAACCGGCCGAGCATGTTCGCCAGGGACAGGATCGACACGAACGCCACCGCCGCGGCGGTCAGGGTCTCCGCGGGCGAGGAGTCGCGGAAGAAGTCCTGGTAGATCGGGTTGGCCTTCTCCAGGATCCCGATACCGGCGGTGACGTTGAAGCACAGCACGACCCACAGCAGCCAGAACTGCGGTGTCTTGATCGCGTTCGCCGCGGACACGCTCGCCGAGGAGACCATCGCCCTGGTCTTCTGCACGGCCGGGTCCCAGCCCGCGGGCTTCCAGCCGTCGGCGGGGACGCGGATCAGCATCCAGCCCATCGTCATGAACACCGCGTAGACGACGCCGTGGATGAGGAAGGCGAGCGCGATGCCGTTCGGGTCGGGGTCGTCCCCGCTCGCCCCGAACGCCGTCAGCATCGACGACGTCCAGGGGTTGGCGATCAGCGCGCCACCGCCGAAACCCATGATCGCGATGCCGGTGGAGAGGCCCGGGCGGTCCGGGAACCACTTGATGAGCGTGGACACCGGCGAGATGTAGCCGATGCCCAACCCGATTCCGCCGATGCCGCCGTAGCCCACCACGACCAGCCAGTACTGGCCCAGCCAGATGCCGAGCGCGGAGACGAGGAACCCGGTGACGAAGCAGGCCGAGGACACCGCCATCGCCCAACGCGGACCGTTCGAGTCGACCTTCGTACCGAACACGGCGGCCGAGATGCCCAGCATCACGATGCCGAGGGTGAACGGCAGCGCACTGGCCACGCCACCGATGTCCATCCCCTTCTCCAACGCGCCCTTGAACGCGCTCCAGGCGTAGACCTGTCCGATCGCGAGGTGGATCGACAGCGCGGCCGGAGGCACGAGCCAGCGGCTCCACCCCGGCGGCGCGACGATCCGCTCCCTGGACAGGAACCCTGACGCTCCCGACATGCCACACCTCCGGCGACGATCCGGGCGCACCGTAAGCCGCACTCCGTGCGTCGGCAATTTGTGGCACGCCCCACTGCACGCCCGTATACCCACCTCACCGACGCCCACCCCCGAAGAGCCCCACCGTTCCGCGAGCAGGCCCCCCGACCCCGCGAGTCCCCCACTCCCGACGCGCGAGTCGGACATTGCCGCGCGCGAGTCCCCCACTTCCGACGCGCGAGTCGGACATTGCCGCGCGCAAGTCCCCCACTTCCGACGCGCGAGTCGGACACCACCGCCGCGCGGGTCGGACGCGCCCGCCACGCGGGCCCTCCGCTCCCGACGCGCGAGTCGGCCTCTCGACCTGCGCGAGTCGCCCTCATGAGCAGCGCCAGTCGGTCTCCTCAGGCCTGACGAGTCGGGTTCTCCGGGTCCCCAGGTTCCGGTATGGTGGAGTGACGGGGTGAGTGCTCCGCTGACCGGTATCCGCGTGGTGTCCTTCGACCACGCCGTCTCCGTCCCCTACGCCGGGCGGCTGCTCGCCGATCTCGGCGCCGACGTCGTCAAGGTCGAGAGGCCGGGCGGGGGCGACTTCGCCAGAGGCTACGACGCCGCCTGCGGCGAGGTCTCGTCGTACTTCGCGTGGATCAACCGCGGTAAGCGGTCGGTGGTGCTGGACCTCAAGTCGGCCGAGGGGCTGGAGGCGGCGCACAAGCTCGTCGACACCGCCGACGTGATGCTGGCGAACCTCGCCCCCGGTGCGACCGCCCGGCTCGGCCTGGACGGCGACGCCCTGCGCGGACGCCGGCCGGAGCTGATCACCTGCGAGCTCACGGGGTACGGCGAGGGTGGGCCGTCGGCGGGCCGCAAGGCCTACGACGCGCTGATCCAGTCCGAGACAGGGCTGCTGGAGATCACCGGTGACGGTCCCGTGACGGCACGGACCGGTATCTCGACGGCCGACATCGCCGCAGGGGTGCAGGTGCACGCCGCCGTGCTGGCCGCGTTGTTCCACCGCGAGCGCACCGGCGAGGGGGCGACCCTGAAGCTCACGCTGCTGGAGGCACTCGCGGAGTGGATGCACCAGCCGATGCTGTACACGCTCGGCACCGGCCGGACACCCGCCCGCAGCGGCGGGCACCACGCGTCGATCGCCCCCTACGGGCCGTTCGCCTGCGCCGACGGCGCGGTACACCTCGCCGTCCAGAACCAGCGGGAGTGGCTGCGGCTCTGCACGACGGTGCTCGACGACGAGACCATCGCCGTGGACGAGCGGTTCGCCACCATCCCCGCCCGGCTCGAGCACCGCGAGGAGCTCCACTCGCTGCTGCACGAGGTCTTCGCCTCGCTCACCCAGGACCGGCTCGGCGCGCTGCTCGACGAGGCGGACATCGCCTGGTCCGTGGTCGGGCGGGTGGGGGAGCTGCCGCAGCATCCCCAGCTCGTCGCGCGGGAGCGGTTCGTGCCGGTCGCGGTGCCGGGCGGGACGACGGTCCCGATGGCGGTGCCGCCCGTCGACTCCTCCGCCTGGCCGCCCCCACCCGACGCGGCCGTCCCCGCCCTCGGCGCGAACACGCGCGAGGTACTGGAGGAGCTGGGCTACTCCCCTGCAGAAATCGCCACCCTCACCGGCTGAGCGACTCCCGCACCTGCAGAGGACGACCGGCGCGACCTCAGAGGGCGACTCGCGCACCTCTGGGTGCGACTCGCGCGTCGGAACTCGGACTCGTGGGCCTCGTGTCCGACACGCGCGTCGAAAGTGGGGGACTCGCGGGACGGGACGCACGAACGGCACTCTCGCTCACTAGGTATGAGCGAGAGTGCCGTTCGTGTCAGGGCTCAGGCGGAGCGTTCGCCGCGCTCTCGGCGCTGCGGGCGGCGGGGGACGATGGTCGGGTTCACGTTCTCCCGCACCGTCTCGCCCGTCACGACCACGCGGGCGACGTCGTCCCGGCTCGGGATGTCGTACATGACCGGGAGGAGCACCTCCTCCATGATCGCGCGCAGACCACGGGCCCCGGTGCCGCGGAGGATCGCCTGGTCGGCGACGGCCTCCATCGCGTCGTCGGTGAACTCGAGCTCCACGCCGTCCATCTCGAAGAGCTTGCGGTACTGCTTGACCAGCGCGTTCCGCGGCTCGGTGAGGATCTTCACCAGCGCGTCCTTGTCCAGCGACGTCACCGAGGCGACGACGGGGAGGCGGCCGATGAACTCGGGGATCAGCCCGAACTTGATCAGGTCCTCGGGCATGGTGTCGCCGAACGACTCCGCGCCGTCGAGCTCCTTGTTCGAGCGGATCTCCGCGCCGAAACCCAGCCCGCGACGGCCGACCCGGTCCGAGATGATCTTCTCGAGACCCGCGAACGCACCCGCCACGATGAACAACACGTTGGTGGTGTCGATCTGGATGAACTCCTGGTGCGGGTGCTTGCGCCCACCCTGCGGCGGCACCGACGCGGTGGTGCCCTCCAGGATCTTCAGCAGCGCCTGCTGCACGCCCTCACCGGAGACGTCCCGCGTGATCGACGGGTTCTCCGACTTGCGGGCGATCTTGTCGACCTCGTCGATGTAGATGATGCCGGTCTCGGCGCGCTTCACGTCGTAGTCCGCGGCCTGGATCAGCTTCAGCAGGATGTTCTCGACGTCCTCGCCGACGTACCCGGCCTCGGTCAGCGCAGTGGCGTCCGCGATCGCGAACGGCACGTTCAGCAGCTTGGCGAGGGTCTGCGCGAGGTAGGTCTTGCCGCACCCGGTGGGCCCGAGCATCAGGATGTTGGACTTGGCCAGCTCGATGCCGTCCCCGTCCCCCCGGCTCCGGTCGCCCGCCTGGATGCGCTTGTAGTGGTTGTAGACGGCCACCGACAGCGTGCGCTTGGTCGCGCTCTGCCCCACGACGTACTGGTCGAGGAACTCGTGGATCTCGGCGGGCTTGGGCAGCTCGTCGAGCTTCACGTCGCCGGTCTCGGCGAGCTCCTCCTCGATGATCTCGTTGCAGAGATCGATGCACTCGTCGCAGATGTAGACGCCGGGGCCGGCGATGAGCTTCTTGACCTGCTTCTGGCTCTTCCCGCAGAAAGAACACTTGAGCAGGTCACCGCCGTCACCGATGCGTGCCATGAGTGCAGCCCCAGTCCCATCCGGTGTGGCCTGGTCGGCCACGCCCACGTCGTCACAGACGGTACCTGTCGGAGCCCGCCCCTGCGAAGGATCGAAGGTCCTTCGCGAGGAGCGGGTCGGCAGACGGTCGTTATCGGTGCGTCCTGCAAGGAGCGGCCACCGGGGCCCGAGGGCCCCGGCGACCACCGGAGAAGATCAGCCGACCGCGGAGAGCTTCCGGCTCTGGATGATCTCGTCGACGATCCCGTAGTCCTTGGCCTCGGTGGCCGTGAGGATCCGGTCCCGCTCGATGTCGTCGTGCACCTGCTGCGCGGTACGCCCGGTGTGGTGCGCGAGGGTCCCCTCGAGCAGCGCACGCATCCGGGTGATCTCCGCGGCCTGGATCTCCAGGTCCGACACCTGGCCGTAGAAGCCCTCGGTGGCAGGCTGGTGGATCAGGATCCGCGCGTTCTGCACCGCGAGTCGACGGCCGGGGGTGCCCGCCGCGAGCAGCACGGCCGCGGCCGACGCCGCCTGCCCGAGGCAGACGGTCTGGATGTCGGGGCGGATGAACTGCATGGTGTCGTAGATCGCCATCAGCGAGGTGAACGACCCGCCGGGCGAGTTGATGTACATCGAGATCTCGCGGTCGGGGTCCGCGGACTCGAGGCACAGCAGCTGCGCCATGACGTCGTTCGCCGAGGCGTCGTCGATCTGCACCCCGAGGAAGATGATGCGCTCCTCGAAGAGCTTGTTGTACGGGTTCGACTCCTTGACCCCGTAGCTCGTGCGCTCCACGAAGGAGGGCAGCACGTACCGCGACTGCGGCATCTGGAAACCGCTCACGACGACACGCCTCCGTTCGTGGCCGAGTCCGGGACCTGCGCGGCCCGGGAGATCACCTGGTCGACGAAGCCGTATTCGAGGGCCTCCTGCGCGGAGAACCAGCGGTCACGGTCGAAGTCCTGGGTGATCTTCTCGACGGTCTGGCCGGTGTGCCCGGCGATCAGCTCCGCCATCTCCCGCTTGTGACGGCGGAACAGCTCCGCCTGGATCCGGATGTCCGACTCCGAACCGCCGACGCCCGCCGACGGCTGGTGCATCAGGATCTGGCAGTGCGGCAGCGCGTACCGCTTGCCCGGGGTGCCCGCCGAGAGGAGGAACTGCCCCATCGAGGCGGCCAGGCCCATCGCGTAGGTGGCCACGTCGCACGGGATGAACTCCATCGTGTCGAAGATGGCCATCCCCGCGGTGACCGAGCCACCCGGCGAGTTGATGTACAGCGCGATGTCCGCCTCGGGGTCCTCCGCGGAGAGGAGCAGCATCTGCGCGGCGATCCGGTTGGCGATGTCGTCGTCGACCTGCTGGCCGAGTACCACGATCCGCTGCTGCAGCAGCCGCTCGAAGACCGAGTCGGACAGCGTCATGCTCGACGGTGCGGAACGCATCTGCAGCGACCGCTCCTGCACCAGACGGTCCGCGGTGGACCGCGGGCCGGTGTCCTGCTGACTCACTTCACCCTGCCTTCTGCTGACTGATCGGGGTTCGCTTCCCATGGAGCCACCGGACCGGCTCGCGGTCCGGGGCCACGTTCGCTGTTCTCCGGCCGACCCTACGCGGACGCGGGGCCGGACGTACCGCTCCGGAGCGCGTGTTCGCCGACAGCGCAGCGACCACTCGTCCGTGCAGGTCAGGACGGTGGGATCAGGACTTCGCCGCGGCGGGCTCGGTCTCGGTCCCGGTCTCGGCGGCCTCCGCCACCTCGGTGTCCTCGGCCTCGCCGGCGGGCACCTCGAGCACCTCGGGCTCCGCGTCCTCCGCGGCGTCGTCTCCGATGAGGTCGGAGAGGTCGACGGCCGCACCGGAGGCATCGGTGACCGTGGCCTCGCGCACCGCCAGGATCAGCGCCTTGCTGCGCCGCACGTCCTGGTAGATCGCGCCGAGCTGGTTCGCCTGCTGGATCCGCTGGACGAACTCCTCCGGCTGCATGCCGTACTGCTGGGCCTGGTAGACGATGCGCTCGGTGAGCTCCTGGTCGTTGACCTGGACCTCCTCGGCGTCCGCCAGGGCGTCGAGCACCAGACGGGTCTTGACCGACTTCTCGGCCTCCTCCTTCGTCTCGGTGTCGAACTCCTCGCGGGTCTTGCCCTGCGTCTCGAGGTACTCGTTGAACTGCTCGTCGCTGTGGTCGAAGGCGTGCACCGCGTCGTGGTGGCGGGACTCCACCTCGGCCTCGACGATCAACTCGGGCAGCGGGACCTCGACGGCCTCGACGATCTCGTCGAGCACCTTGTCGCGGGCCTGGCTGACCTGCTCCATCCGGCGGACCCGCCCGAGCCGCTCGCGCAGGTCGCCGACGAGCTCGTCGAGCGTGTCGAACTCCGAGGCGAGCTGGGCGAACTCGTCGTCAGCCTCGGGGAGCCGGCGCTCCTTGACGGCGGTGACCTTCACGGTCACCTCCGCGTCCTTGTCCGCGTGGTCGCCCGCGACGAGCTTCGAGGTGAAGGTCTTCTCCTCGCCCGCGGACAGGCCGGTGATCGCCTCGTCGATGCCCTCGATCAGACCGCCCTGACCCACCTGGTACGAGAACCCGGTGGTCTGGGCCTCCTCGACCTCCTCGCCGTCGACCGTGGCGGACAGGTCGATCTGGACGAAGTCGTCCTCGGCCGCGGCACGCTCGACGCCGGTCAGCGTGCCGAACCGGGCGCGCAGCTGGTCGAGCTGCTCGGTGACCTGCTCCTCGGTGACCTCGACGTCGTCCACCGTCACGGTGATGCCGTCGAGCGCGGGCAGGGTGATCTGCGGCCGGACGTCCACCTCGGCGGTGAAGGCGACCTTGTCGCCATCCGCGAGCTCGGTGACCTCGATGTTCGGCTGGCCGATCGGCTTGACGTCCTCGGCGGCGGCGACGGCCTCGCTGTACTTCGCCGGGACCGCGCTGTTCAGCACCTCGTCCAGCACGACGCCGCGGCCGAGCCGCGCGTCGAGGATCCGGGCCGGGGCCTTGCCCTTGCGGAAACCGGGGATGCTGACCTGCTGCGCGATGCGCTTGTACGCGCGGTCGAAGTCGGGCTTGAGCTCGTCGAACGGCACCTCGACTGTGAGCTTGACGCGTGTCGGGCCGATGTGCTCGACGGTGCTCTTCACGGTGGGACTCCTCGGACTGCTGCTTCGCTTGTCGTGGCCCGCTCGGACCGGGGCCAGGTCGCTCTCGCTGCGCTCACGGCTCCGCCCACGAAAGGGTGCGCCGGGCGCGTGTCCGGGCGAGTCTAGGCGAGAGGCGACGACGGCGTTAACGGCATGCGTC
>NZ_JACBXB010000379.1 GCF_013870575.1 Pseudonocardia pini | reverse complement strand
GGCCTGTCCGTCGCGGAGACCGGACGGACGGTTCGGCGCCGCCGAGCGGTGCGGCCGCGAGCACCGTGACGACCCTGCAGGGCCCCTGACCGGGACCCCACGGGGGTGCGGTCAGGCGGCGACGCCGTCTCGGCCGTCGGCGTTCAGGGGAGTCTTCAGCACGTGGTCGACCAGCCGCATGACGAGCTGGCCTCCCCCGAGCCGATAGCCGAACTCCTCCCAGGTCAGGAGCTCACGCGAGAGCACCTCACCGACGGGGCCGGGGTACAGCCGGGTCACACGGAACGCCGCGGCGCGCAGCCGCATCTTCTCGTGGTGATCCATGGGGACGGGACTCATTCCACTCACCTCCACAGGCGGGGACGTGCGGGGCCGGTTGCGCGCCCTCAGCGCTGAGTCGCCATCCGGGATGCTCCATGGTGACCCACCCCGTTTGCCGGCAGGTGACATCGTACCCGGCGAGTGACCGACCTCTCACTCAGAGCACACGATTCGTGCAAGATCCACTACGAAGTGCGTATGTCTTCCACGATTCGTGAAGCGGCGGATACCCACCGCGACGCCGGCTACGCTCCGGCCATGCGCACGACCGAGGTCCTCTGGGCCGACGTGACCGGGATCTACGACGCCGTCCTCGCCCACCCCTTCGTCACCGGGCTGACCGACGGCACCCTCCCGCACTCGGCCTTCCGGCACTACATCGTCCAGGACGCCCACTACCTGCGCGGGTACGCCCGCGCGCTCGCGCTGTGCGCCGCCAAGGCGCCCGACGAGCAGGCGCTCGCCATGTTCTGCGCCCACGCGGCCGGGGCGATCGCGGCGGAGCAGGACCTGCACACCGCGCTGCTGGGCGAGCTGGACCTCACCGCCGCGCAGGCCGCCGCGCTCCCCGTCGCCCCTGCGACCCAGGCCTACGTGTCCTACCTGCTCGCCACCGCCTACTCCGGCTCCTACGCCGAGGCCGTCGCGGCGGTGCTGCCCTGCTACTGGATCTACGCGAAGGTCGGCGAGCACCTCGTCGAGATGGGCTCCCCCGACCCGCTGTACGCCCGCTGGATCGCCACGTACGGCGGGTCGGAGTTCCAGGCCGTCGTCGACGCCGTGCTGGCCGCCACCGACCGGATCGGCGAGACGGTCTCGGACACCGAGCTCGCCCGGATGCGACACCACTTCCTCACGACGAGCCGGTACGAGTGGATGTTCTGGGACGGCGGCCTCCGCGAGGAGACCTGGCCCGTCTAGCGGCGGTCGAGGCTGTCCGGGATGACGAGGTGGAGCACGAACCCGACGACCGAGACCACGATCGCGCCCCAGAAGCCCGGCCAGAAGCCGTCCACCACGAAGGGCAGCCCGAGGCTGCTGGAGAACGTGCCGACCAACCAGAACAGCAGCGCGTTGAGCACCAGCCCGAACAGGCCGAGGGTCAGCACGTACAGCGGGCAGCTGAGGATCTTGAGGATCGGCTTCAGCACCGAGTTCACGATGCCGAAGATCAGCGCGACCACGACCAGCGTGCCGATCTTGCTCGCGGTGGTGGCCCCGCCGAGCTCGATGCCGTCGATCAGCCAGGTGGCGACCCAGAGGGCGATCGCGACCACCACGACCCGGACGATGAACGCGACGACGGGGTTCCCCCGCCGCTCCGTCGGATAGCTCACGACACCACCGCCTGGGAGACGAGGACCCGCAGCTGCGGGCGGATCGGATGGGTACTGCTGGGCATCAGCTGGGTCATGAACACGACGGTGATCTCCTCGACGGGGTCCACGTAGAAGGTGGTGCTGGCCAGCCCACCCCAGCCGAACTCGCCGAGCCCCTGCAGCTGCTTGCCCGCGGCGGGATCGACGACGACGGAGAAGCCCAGCCCGAACCCGGTGCCCTTGTAGGTCGACTCGGCGAAGATCGGCCGCCCGATCTCCTCGAGGTCCAGCCCGCCGGGCAGGTGGTTGCGGGTGGCGTAGGCGAGGGTGCGGGGGCCGAGCAGGCGCACGCCGTCGAGCTCGCCGCCGTTCGCGAGCATCTGCGCGAAGCGGTGGTAGTCGTACAGCGTGGAGGCCAGCCCGCCGCCGCCGGAGAGGAAGTCGGGGGGCCGGGTGATCGCGTCCCCCATCGCGGCCGACCGGACGAGCCCGCCGCCGGGCTTGGGCACGTACAGCGTGGCGAGCCTGCTCAGGTCCGTGACCTGGAACGAGGTGTCGTCCATGCCGAGCGGGGTGAAGATCCGGTCCGCGAAGAAGTCCGCGAGGGACTGCCCGGAGGCCACCTCGACGACCCGGCCGAGCACGTCGGTGCTCACGCCGTAGTTCCACTCCGTGCCCGGCTGGAACAGCAGCGGGAGGCCCGCGACGACGTCGCACGCCGCGGTGAGGTCCTGCCCCCGCGGCGGGCCGAACTCGTGCCCCCTGGCCCGGTACATCTCGTCGACCGGGTGGGCGTGGTGGAAGCCGTAGGTGAGCCCGGAGGTGTGGGTGAGCAGGTGCCACACCCGCACGGGCTCGGTGGCGGGCACGGTGCCGGGGTTCGCCGCGGACCCGCCGGTGTACACGCGCATGTCCGAGAACGAGGGGATGTAGCGCGAGACCGGGTCGGTCAGCTCGAGCAGCCCCTCCTCCCACAGCATCAGCGCCGCGACGGAGGTGACCGGCTTGGTCATCGAGTAGATGCGCCAGATCGTGTCGTCGGTGACGGGGAGGTCCTCGGCCACGTCCCGGCGGCCGTGGTGCGCCACGTGGGCCAGCCGCCCCCGCCGCGCGACGGCCACGGACCAGCCCGCGAGCCTGCCGTCGTCGACGTAGCGGGCGAAGTGGGAGTCGATCCTGGACAGACGAGCGGCGTCGAGCCCCAGCTCGGCGGGGTCGACCTCGACCTTGCAGACACTCACGCCCCAGACCCTACCGAGATCAGCAGCTCGGCAGCAGCGCTCGATCGAGCCGGTAACGTTCGTCCGGTTTCCTGCGGCCCGCGGGTCCGCCGGTCATGATGGCGGGATGGACCTCCAGGGAGACGACGAGGTCCTGCGGGCCCTTTTCCGGCGTCGAGACGACGGCAGCGCACCGGGCTCACGCACCGACGGGCACCGGATCGCGCTGGTCGTGGGCGGTGGCGGGATGCGCGGGGCGTACGCGGGCGGGATGGCCTGGGCCCTGCAGCAAGCCGGGCTGACCGGGGGCTTCGACGTGGCGTACGGCGCGTCGGCGGGCGCCTTCGTGGCCGCCGCGGCGCTCCTGGGCCACGGCTACGACGCCTCCCGGATCTTCCCCGACGACATGGCCGCACCCGCCTTCGTCGACCCGCGGCGGCTCGGCCGCGGCCCGGTGGTCTCGCTCGACCACCTCATCGACCACATCCTCGTGCACGTCCGCCCCACCGACTGGGACGCCCTCCGGGACAGCCCGGCCCCGCTGCGCGTGATGGTCACCGACGCGGCGGACCTGAGCCCGCACGTGCTCTCCGAGCTGCCCACGCCCGCGGAGTGGCGGCTCGCCATGCGGGCCACCGCGGCCATCCCGTACCTGACCGGACCGCCGGTGGAGCTGCACGGCAGACGCTGGGTCGACGGGTCGATCGGCGACCCGCTGCCGGTCGCGCGGGCACTGCGGGAGGGCGCCACCCACGTCCTCGCGCTGCTCACCCGCACCGCTCCCGAGCTGCAGCGGTCCGATGCCGGGGGCAGTGCACCGTGGTGGGCGCGCGGGATCGACCGGCTGGTCCCCGGGCTGGGGACGATGACCCAGGACGTCCGGCGGCACGGCGAGAGCGTCGCCCTGCTGGTCGACGCCGCGCACCCCGACCGCGCGGGCGGGCACCTGTTCGCGATCGCGCCCCTGCAGACCGCGGGCATCCGCGGGCTGACGGGCGACCCCCTGCGCGTGGAGCAGGCCTCGCACCTCGGGCACGCCGCCGCCGTCGCCGCGCTGCGCGGGATCGATCCGGCGATCTCGTTCACGCCCGATGAGTTCTCGGCGGTCCCCCGGTCAACCCTGAGGTAACGGCATTCGGGGGAGGCGACGTGACGGACGTGCCGCGCCGCTTCGGCAGACGGCGGATCGAGATCCACGCGGGCGAGTCGCGTCCGCACGTGGAGGACGAGTGGCGCGGGGTGCTCGTGCTCGTCGAGGAGGGGGAGATCGAGCTGCGCTGCACCCTCGGGGGACGGCGGCGCTTCGGCCGCGGCAGCGTGCTGTGGTTCACCGGCCTCGACCTGCGCGAGGTGCACAATCCGGGCGTCGATCCGGCGGTGATCGTCGGGGTCTCCCGGAGGGCGGCCGAAACGTGAGGTCACGGGTTCGTAGCGTCGAGTGACCATGCTCGACACGTGCGGCCGCGACCATGGACCGCATGAGCACCGACCTGTCCGTCACCCAGGCGGCGAACGCGCGCTCGGCCGCGAGCACCGACCTGTCCGTCACCCAGGCGGCGAACGCACGCTCGGCCGCGATCGCCGAACTGCTCGACGCGCTGGACGAGCTGAGCGCCTCCTACCGCGGCCTACCCGAGTCCGAACGGGTCGACCGGTGTACCGAGGACGCCGACCGGATCACCGCCGAGGTCGCCCGGCACCTGTTCACGGCCCGCACCCGGCTGTCCTCGGCGTACGGCCGCAGGCACGGCTGATCAGCGCCGCCGGGCCGCCCGCTCGGCGAAGCCCCGGACCCAGCGCCGCTGCCACGGGGTCTCCACGGCCCGCGGTCGGTAGTGCGCGCGGGCCCAGGCCACGGCGTCGTCGGCGGGATGGCCCGCCAGCACGGCCATGCAGGCGATCACGGTGCCGGTGCGGCCCGTCCCGCCGGTGCAGCTGACCTCGACCAACGTGCCCGCGCGGGCACGCTCGTAGGCCGCGACGATCGCGGCGATCGCCGCCGCCCGGTCCCGGGGGACCCGGAAGTCCGGCCAGTCGATCCACGCCGCCTCCCACTCCGGCTCTGCGTCCTGGCCGGGCCTGCCGAGGCAGAGCGAGAACTCGGGTAGCGGCCCCTCGGGGAGCGGGTCGCGACGGCCACGCCCGCGGACCGCGGTGCCGTCGGGGAGCAGGACAGCGCCGTCCAGCTGGGTCATGGGGCCATACTGCCCGGTCGTGACCATCGATCGGGGCCCGACGCCCACGGAGACCGCTGCGCGGCTGCGAGCGGCCGGGTGCGTGTT
>NZ_JACBXB010000378.1 GCF_013870575.1 Pseudonocardia pini | reverse complement strand
CCCGCGGGCAGTGGCCTCCCGCCGGGTCCGGTGCGGTCGGTCGAGGCCGCGCGGCTGGTCGAGGAGCGGCTCACCCTGGCCGCGAGCGAGCTCGCCGCCGGGGACCACGCGACGGCCCGGGCCCAGCTGGACCGCGCGGAACGTGCTCTCTCGGAGGTGCGGCCGGAGGACGGCAGGGCAGCGCTGGAGGCACGCCGGTCGGCACTCGAGCGTGCGGCCCGCGGTGCGACGGAGACGCCTCGTCCGGTCGAGCGCGACCGCTCCGGGGGAGACGGGCCGCGGCCGGTCGCGGAGACGCAGGTCGTGGAGCCCACCCGGACGTGGCGTGGGTGGCCCCGCCACGTCCGGGGCCGAGCAGGAGTCCGGGGAGCACCGTCCCCAGACCGCCGCGCAGCCCGTCCGGGACGGTCGGCGCGGGACCGGACGGGACGACGAGACCGAACCCGTTCGGAAGCGTGAGGCGGAGCCGAGCGGGGAGGAGCGCCCGGAGCGTCCCGAGCGGTCCAGCTCGCCGACCCGCACCGAGCCCGACCACGCCGACCACGACTACGACCGCGACCGTGCCGACGATCCGGACCGTGCCGACGACCGGGACCGTGCCGACGACCACGCAGCCGACCGCGGCCACCGCGCCGACGACGACGAGCGCGCCACCGACCCCCACCCGTCGCCCCCGACCACACCGACCCAGAGCCCCACCCAGAGCCCCGCGGAGCACGCCACCCACCCCTCGGTCGCCGAGGTCACCGCCCGACCCGAGACGACCTCCCGTCGAGCTCTGGACGACCCGGCCCAGCTGCGGAGACTGCTGTCGGAGAGCGCTTCCGACACCTCGCCGAACGCTGCTCCATCCGAGTGGGATGACGCGGTGACTGCAACACCCGACCGTCCCACGGGGCTTTAGGGGCGCAATCCCGAGTAGGGGCACACATCCACTGTGGAGCCCGTTTCCGGCGTGCCCGGGACCGGGACCATGCGAAGGGGGAGCCGACCGTGAGTGACCACGACTGGGGCTGTTACCACGGAAAGAAGCGGAAGAAGAAGGACGACCACTGGGGGAGCTGGGGCGACGACGACTGCAAGACCGACTCGAAGGACTGCTGGGGCAGCGACGACCACTGCGACGACGGCTGGGGAAAGTGGGGTGACTGCCACTGACCCGCTCCATCCAGGCGGTGGCCCCGCACGCGCGGGGCCACCGCCGTCTGCCGTCACCGAGGGGGGAGATGTGCGGGAGGTCCTGCGCTCGCTGCTGAGCCGCGCGCCGGTCGAGCAGGGCGGGCTGGTCGATGCCGCGCCCGCCGTCGCCGTCCGGGAGATCTTCCGACGGTTCGGTCCCGACGCGCGCCCTTTCCGTCGTCGCATGGTGTTCGTGCTGGTCCTGGTGTGCGTCGCGCCGGTCCTCGACGCGGCCGTCGTGTGGATGTTCAAACTCGTCATCGACGACGTCCTGGTGCCGCGCGACTTCGCGGCGTTCCCGCGGCTCGCGCTCGCCTACGTCGGCCTGACCCTCGCCGTCGGGCTCATCGGGGTCTGGTCCACCTACCTCACCGCCTGGATCGGTGAGCACTTCCTGCACAGCCTGCGGACCCGCGTGTTCACCCACGTGCAGTCCCTCTCGCTGGGCTTCTTCGACCGGCGCCGCCTCGGCGACACGTTGAGCAGGCTGACCGGCGACGTCTCCCAGATCGAGGGCCTCGTGCTCTCCGGCATCACCAGGCTCGTCTCGTCGGTCGTGACGATCCTCGTCTTCGCGGGGGTGCTGTTCTACCTGAACTGGCGGCTCGCCCTGGTCTCGATGCTCACGATCCCGCTCTTCTGGGTGGTCGCGAAACTGTTCTCGAGCCGGATCCGGGACGCGTCCCGGGAGACCCGGCGCTGGTCGGGCGGCATCAGCGCGGTGACCGAGGAGAGCCTCGGCAACGCCATGCTGATCCAGGCGTACGGCGGCGAGACCACCGAGTCGCGCCGGTTCGCCGCCCAGTCGCGCGGCGCGATCGACGCGGTGCTCCACACGACCCGGCTCCGTGCCCTGTTCAGCCCGTCGGTGGAGCTGATCGAGGTCATCGGGGTGATGCTGATCCTGGGGTTCGGGATCTGGCAGCTCAGCGCGGGTGCGATCTCCCTCGGCGGGCTGCTCGCCTTCCTCGTGTACCTCTCGCAGCTCTACGCGCCGGTGCGCGGGCTGGGGGCGTACTCGAACTCGGTCTACGCGGCCGCGGCGTCCGCCGAGCGGATCATCGAACTGCTCGACCAGCGCACGTCGGTCGCCGCCCCCCAAGCGCCGGTGCGGCTGCGTCGACCCGGCGAGCCGTTGTCGCCGCTGCCCCGGGTGCACGGCGAGATCCGGCTCGCCGACGTCGGCTTCCGTTACCCGGACAAGACCGTCGACGTGCTCGACGGCGTGAGCTTCGAGGTGCCCGCGGGCTCCACGACCGCGGTGGTCGGGGCGAGCGGCGCGGGAAAGACCACCCTGGTCAAGCTGATGCTGCGGTTCTACGACCCCACCAGCGGCAGCCTCACCCTCGACGGCCACGACCTGCGCGACCTGGACCCGGCCGACCTGCGCGCGACCATCGCCGTCGTGCTGCAGGAGACGTTGCTGCTCGACGGCACCATCGCCGAGAACATCCTGTCCGGGCGGCCGGGGGCGAGCCGGGAGGAGCTGGAGCGGGCGGCGCGGGCCGCGGACCTCGACGACGTCGTCGCGGCCCTGCCCGAGGGCTTCGACACCCGCGTCGGGCAGCGGGGCCGGATGCTGTCCGGCGGGCAGCGCCAGCGGGTCGCGGTGGCCCGCGCGATGATCCGCGACGCCCCCGTCCTGCTCCTCGACGAGCCCACCACCAGCCTCGACGCCGAGTCCACCGAACGGGTGCTGGGCCCGTTGCGCAGGCTCATGACGGGCCGGACGTCGATCGTCATCTCGCACAACCTGCTGACCGTCACCGACGCCGACCAGATCCTCTACCTGGAGGGCGGGCGGGTCACCGAGGCGGGCACGCACAGCGAGCTCATGGCGGGCGGCAGGCGCTACGCGCAGCTGTACCGGCTACACCACGACGAGCCGGTCGATCTCGCGGCCCGGCGCCTGAGGAGGGTCGCACGATGAGGATCGTCTGCGTGGGCGGCGGGCCCGCCGCGCTCTACTTCGCGGTCTCGGCCAAGCGGCGGGACGCGGCGCACGAGATCACCGTGGTGGAGAAGGACCCGCGCGGCGCGACCTACGGCTGGGGCGTGGTCTGCCAGGACGGCCTGCTGGACATGCTGTACCGCAACGACCGCGACTCGGCGCAGGCGATCCGCCGCCGGTCGCGGCTGTGGCAGGAGCAGGAGGTGCACCTGCACGGGGAGGGCACCGGGTACCTGCCGGGCTACGGGTTCAGCGTGCCGCGGGCGGGCCTGCTCGACGTGCTGGCCACTCGGGCCCTGGACCTCGGCGTCGAGGTCTCCTACGAGCACCCGGTGCCGGACTCCGCCCTCACGGACGGCACGTTCGCCGACGCCGATCTCGTCGTCGTGGCCGACGGCGCGCGCAGCAGGCTGCGAGACCACGACCCCTCGCGCTTCGGCACCACGACCACCCTCGGCCGCAACCCCTACATCTGGCTCGGCACCGAGAAGGTGTTCTCCGCCTTCACCTTCGCCTTCGAGCGGACGCACGCGGGCTGGGTCTGGTGCTACGCCTACCCGACGAGCGCGGGCGTCAGCACCCTGATCGTCGAGTGCCTGCCGGAGACCTTCACCGGGCTCGGCCTGGACACGTTGTCGCACACCGACGGCATCGCGCTGCTGGAGAAGGTGTTCGCCGACGTCCTCGACGGCCAGCCGCTGATCAGCAGCTCGCGCGGCCACGAGGCACCGTGGCTGCGCTTCCTCGAGGTCCGCAACGAGACCTGGCAGGACGGCAACGTGGTCCTGCTCGGCGACGCCGCCCACACCACGCACTTCACGATGGGCCAGGGCACCCGGCTGGCGATGGCCGACGCGGTGATGCTGGCGCAGTCGCTGGCGGAGCATCCGTCGGCGGCCTCGGCGTTGGGGCGCTTCGACCGACGCGGACGGGAGGCGCTGGGCAGTGCGCAGGCCTCGGCGCGCACGGGCGCGGCCTGGTTCGAGCGGGTGGACCGCTACCTGGACCGAGACGCCGTCGAGTTCGCCTACGCCCTCGCCCACCGCCAGGGCACCCAGCCGGAATGGCGGTTCCAGCAGCACCGCGCGACCCAGTACGCGGCGTACCGCCGGGGCCGCCGGGTCGCGCAGACGGGTCGGCGCTGGTGGCGGGCCCGCCGCCGCGGCGAATCCCTCTGAGCGAGCGGCACTCTCGCTCAGACCTAGTGAGCGAGAGTGCCGTTCGCTCCTTCGGGGGTCAGTCGGCGAAGAGGGGTTCCGCGGTGCCGTCTCGGGTGTCGGCGATCTCGACGCCCTCGATCGCGGCCCGCACGGGGCGGACCGGGTGCAGCAGGGTGAACGCCTCGGCGGGCTTCTCGTGCGCCAGCACGACGTGCGGCAGCCAGGCCCCGGGCAGGTAGGAGCCGAAGGGGGACTTGACCTTCCCGGCCAACGCGTCGTGCACCGCGTTGTGCACCGCGAGCAGCTCGGTGTCCACGATCGCGGACAGGACCAGGTCGTCGTCGTGACCCGCGACGGAGCCGAGCGTGGCCAGCCAGAGCGAGGGCAGACTGAGCCCGCGCAGGGCCTCGGTCAGCTCCACGCGGGCGCCCGCCGGGATCTGCGCGGCCGCGGCGAAGGTCACCGTCGGTAGCTCGTGGGGGATGCGTAGGCCGTGGTCGGACACGGCCTTGCGCATCTCCAGCACGCGGTCCTCCGCGGCCATGTCGAGCCGGAACCGCACGATCTGCGCCATCGAGCTCCTCGCCCCAGGATGTCCGCGGGTCAGTCTTGCGCATGCGGCGCGGTGCCGCCCAGTACGAACCTGTGATCGGGGGTCTGTTCGGCCAGCCCGTCGACCAGCAGTGAGTCCAGACAGCGGTCCCGCTGCGGCCCGTCGGCCCACACCGCGTCGAGCACCGCCTTGTCGACGGGCTGGGTGGCGGCGCGCAGCACGTCGAGCAGCCTGCCGCGGACCTGCCGGTCCGTCCCCGCGAACCCCTGGACCGGACGGCGGGGGCCGGTGTACTCGGGCCGCCCGGCGGCGACCTGCTCGCCCTGCT
>NZ_JACBXB010000377.1 GCF_013870575.1 Pseudonocardia pini | reverse complement strand
CGATCGTCAGCTCCGCCGCGGCGGGGTCGAACGCGCGCACGGTGTAGGTGCGCAGCCGGGGCCACGCCTCGCGCGGCAGGTCCCGGCGGATGACGTCCATGTCGAACGGCGTGGGGTACGACACCCCCGGCACCGGAAACAGAATCTTCACGTAGCTGTCGGTGAACTCGGGCTCGGGGAAGGACGCGAGCTCCGGACCGGTGGCGACCACGCGCACCATGTGCGGCGTGAGGCGCTCGGTCCGGGCGACCTCCAGGCTGGTGACACGACGGGCCATGGGCACCTCCGGGGGAAGCGGGGTTCTGGATCCCCACGCTACGCCGCGAGAGTGGCTAGGCAGGCCTCAGTTGAGCCCTCACACACAACGGAGAAGGCCGACCGGGGTCACCCGGTCGGCCCTCTCCGGAGGACCGGTCAGTTCTCCTGGTGGTAGGCCTCCAGCACCTCGGCCGGGATCCGGCCGCGATCGGAGACCTTCATCCCGCGCTTGCGGGCCCAGTCGCGGATGGCCTGGTTCTGCTCCCGGTCGATCGAGGGACGACGTGCCGCCGCCCCAGGGCTCGACGCGGCCGCACCCCGCCGCTTCCCCGCCGACTTCCGCGCCGCACCCACGTACGACGCCAGGGCGTCCCGGAGCTTGTCCGCGTTACCCGTGGAGAGGTCGATCTCGTAGTTCTTGCCGTCGAGGCCGAACTCGACGGTCTCGTCGGCCTTCTCGCCGTCCAGGTCGTCGATCAGCCTGATCTCACGGATCTGCGCCACCGCCGCAGCCTCCAACACATCGAGAAATGGTTACTTTTCCACGGCCGCGCCGTCGGCGGAAACAATAACGCAATTCCTCGTGCGTTGTCGAGCGCGCTAGGACTCCTGGCGGACCAACGGGAACAGGATGGTCTCCCGGATACCGGTGCCGGTGAGCGTCATCAGCAGCCGGTCGACGCCCATTCCCATGCCGCCGGTCGGGGGCATTCCGTACTCCATCGCCCGCAGGAAGTCCTCGTCGAGCTGCATGGCCTCCGGATCACCCTTGGCCGCCAACAGCGACTGCGCCTGCAACCGCGCGCGCTGTTCCACCGGGTCCACCAGCTCGGAATAGGCCGTGGCCAGCTCGTGCCCGAAGACCACGAGGTCCCAGGCCTCCGCCAGCCGCGGGTCGTCCCGGTGCTGCCGGGTGAGCGGGCGGACCTCGACGGGGTAGTCGCGGACGAACGTCGGCGCCTGGAGGGTGTGCTCGACGAGCTTCTCGAACAACTCCAGAACGATCTCGCCCGCGCTCCAGGAATCCTTCAGCGCCACCTCGTGCGTCGCCGCGATCTTGCGCAGCTCCTCCGCCGAGGTGTCCGGAGTCACGGATTCCCCCACCGCCTCGGAGACCGATTCGTGGAGCGTGACCGAACGCCACTCACCCCCGAGATCGTGTTCCGACCCGTCGGAGTGACGCACGATGGTCGAGCCGAACACAGCGCGTACACATTCCTGGATCAGCTCACGCGTGAGAATGGCCATGTCGTCGTACGTGGCATAGGCCTGGTAGGCCTCCAGCATCGCGAACTCGGGCGAATGGGTCGAGTCGATGCCCTCGTTCCGGAAGACCCTGTTGATCTCGAAAACCCGCTCGATCCCGCCGACCACGGCCCGCTTCAGGAACAGCTCGGGCGCGATTCGCAGATACAGGTCGGCGTCGAGGGCGTTCGTGTGCGTGACGAACGGGCGCGCGGTGGCGCCGCCGTGCAGCAGCTGCAGCATCGGCGTCTCGACCTCGGTGTACCCGCGGTCCTCGAACTGGCGGCGCAGCGTGCGGAGCACCGTGGAACGGGCCCGGACCATCTCGCGCGCCTGCGGGCGCAGGATCAGGTCGACGTACCGCTGGCGGACGCGGGTCTCCTCGCTCAGGTCCCCGTGCGCGTTGGGCAGGGGGCGGATGGCCTTCGCCGCCATCTGCCAGGAGTCCGCCATCACCGACAGCTCGCCGCGCTTCGACGCGACGACCTCGCCGGTCACCTGCACGTGGTCCCCGCGGTCGACCTGCGCCTTCCAGCGCGCCAGCTCCTCCTCGCCGACCTTCGCCAGGCTGAGCATGGCCTGCAGCTCGGTGCCGTCCCCCTCGACGAGCTTCGCGAAGCAGAGCTTGCCGGTGTTGCGCAGGAAGAGCACCCGACCGACGACGGTGACCGTCTCCCCGGTCTCGGCCCCCGGCTCCAGGTCGGGATGCGCTTCGCGGACGGCCTTCAGGCTGTGCGTGCGGGCGACCTCGACGGGGTACGGGTCCTGGCCCGCCTCGAGCATGTCCGCGCGCTTGGAGGACCGGACCCTCATCTGCTCGGGCAGGTCGTCGTCAGGAATGCGCGGCTCGTCGGTCACGCCGACAAAGGCTAGACGCTGGGTGCCGGCGGTTTCCCCCCGGTGTCGAGATGGACGTCAGTGCGGTTCAACGGCCCGAAAAAGACACTGACGTTCATCTCGGCAGCGGGTTAGCGTCGGGTGGTGACCGAACGCCGCCTCGTCTTCGGCGCTGCCGCGGACGACTACGCCCGTCATCGGCCCGACTACCCGCCCGAGCCGGTCGCCTGGGCGCTCGAGCACGCGCCGGGTCCACGGGTGCTCGACCTCGCCGCCGGGACCGGCAAGCTGACGGCGCGGCTGCTCGACCGCGACGTCGTGGCCGTCGAGCCCGATGCGGGCATGCTGGCGCGCCTGCGCACCGACCTCCCGCAGGTCGAGGCGCTGGAAGGGAGCGCAGAGGACATCCCGCTGCCCACCGCCTCGGTCGACGCCGTGCTGGTCGGCCAGGCGATCCACTGGTTCGACCAGGACCGGGTCTGGCCGGAGATCGCGCGCGTGCTGCGTCCGGGCGGGGTGTTCGCAGGCCTGTGGAACTGCGACGACGGTGCCGTCGACTGGGTGACGGGGTACGCCCGGTCCCTCGACCACGGCATGGCGAACCCACGCGGCGGGGACGGCGCCGAGCTCGCGCTCCCGGCGCCCTTCGGCCCGACCGAGCGGGCGGAGTTCCGCAACGACCGCCCGACGACGACGGAGGACCTCGTCGCCTCGCTGCGCACCCATTCGTGGGCGCTGATGACCGCGGAGGCCGAGCGCGAGGCCGCCTTCGACCGGATGCGCGCCTACCTGGCCACCTGCCCGGAGACCGCCTCCGGGTCGTTCGTGCTGCCCGGCTTCACGCTGGTGCTGCGGACGTTGCGGTCGAAGGTGAGGCGGAGCCCCTCGAGGGTCAGCTCCGGCACGTACTCGGTGATGGTGTCCGAGATCCCGGCCATGAGCGGGGCGAGCCCGCCCGTGCCCAGCACGGTGACCGGCCCCGCGGCCGGGCCGAGCTCGGCGATGATCCGGCGCACCAGGCCGTCGACCTGGCCCGCGAAGCCGTAGAGCACGCCGGACTGCAGGCACTCGACGGTGTTCTTCCCGATGACCGAGCGCGGCGGGACCAGCTCGACGGTCCGCAGCGCGGCGGCGCGGTGCGCGAGCGCGTCCATGGAGATGTCGATGCCGGGAGCGAGCGCGCCGCCGAGGAACTCGCCCTTCGCGGAGACCACGTCGATGTTCGTGGAGGTGCCGAAGTCCACGACGACGCAGGCCGTGGCGTGCCGGTGGTGCGCGGCGAGGGTGTTCACCACCCGGTCCGCCCCCACCTCGCGAGGGTTGTCGACGAGCAGCGGCACGCCCGTGCGCACCCCGGGCCCCACGACGACGGCGGGCATGTCCGCGGCCCACCGCTCCAGCATCAGCCGCAGCTCACGCAGCAGCGACGGCACGGTGGACAGCGCCGCGACCCCGCCGACCTGCGGCGCGTACTCCCGCAGCAGGCCGCGGAAGGCGACCTCCAGCTCGTCGGCGGTGATCCGCGGGTCGGTGCGCATCCGCCAGTCGCGGACGAGCGTCTCGCCCTCGTAGACGCCGAGGGCGATCTGGGTGTTGCCGACGTCGATGCAGAGGAGCATCACCGTGAGCCGGAGAGCAGCCCCGACCCCTCCGGTGCGTGCGCGGGGTCCGAGCCCAGCTCGACGATCCGGTTGTCCCCGTCGACGAACACGACCTTCGGGGAGTAGGTGAGCAGCTCGGCGTCGTCGAGCATGCCGTAGGCGATGAGGATGACGAGGTCACCGGGGTGCACGAGGTGCGCGGCGGCGCCGTTGATCCCGATCACCCCGCTGCCGCGCTCGCCCGGGATCACGTAGGTCTCGAGCCGGGCGCCGTTGGTGATGTCGACGATCGCGACCTTCTCCCCCTCCAGCAGGCCGGAGGCGTCCATCAGGTCGCGGTCGACGGTGACCGAGCCGACGTAGTGCAGGTCGGCCTGGGTCACCGTGGCGCGGTGGATCTTCGAGGTCATCATGGTGCGCAGCACCGCGCCGCTGGCTCCGGGGGTCGAGTACGGGTGGCCGCTGGCGCCGGTTCCCCGGGTCGCGCGGCCGTTCGACGAGCCGCCCTTCCGGTACGGGCGGGGCCATCGGGGTGCGTACCTCTTCGGCGCCCCGGGGCAGGCGGTGCTCGCGGCGCGGGCGGGCGAGGTCGTGTTCGTGGGGCAGGTCGCAGGGCGCGGGGTGGTGTCGGTGCAGCACGAGGACGGGCTGCGGACGACCTACGAGCCCGTCACGGGGACGGCGGCCGTCGGGGTCCGGGTCGCCCGCGGGGACCCGATCGGCACGCTCGAGGCCGGGCACGCGGGCTGCGCGGAGGTGGCGTGCCTGCACTGGGGCGTCCGCCGCGGCGTGCGGTCGACCTCGGAGTACCTCGATCCGCTCGTCCTCCTGCGGCCGCGGTTCGTGCGGCTCTACCCCCTGCCCGCGCCGGACGAGCCGTGACGGGCCCTGCGCTCAGCCCGCCTCGCTCGCGGTGAGCCGGACGCGCAGCCGGGTGACGAGCCGGGCGTGCAGCTGGCACACCCGCGACTCGGTGACCCCCAGCATCCGCCCGATCTCGGCCAGGGTGCGGTTCTCGAGGTAGTAGAGGCGGACCACCTGGCGGTCCCGCTCCTCCAGGTCGGCCACCGCCACGACGAGCTCTCGCACGGTCTCCGCGTGCTCCGCGATCTCCGCCGGGTCGGGCGCGGAGGCGTCCGCGACCAGCTCGGCGAGGGTCACCGGACCGGCGGCTCCCGCCTCGAGTGCCTCGACGCTCACGAGCTGCCGGTGCTGCACCGCGCCGCGGAGCTCCCGCACCCCGATCCCGAGCTCCGCGGCGATCT
>NZ_JACBXB010000376.1 GCF_013870575.1 Pseudonocardia pini | reverse complement strand
CCACGCGTCGGCACACGGGCCGCAAGGGTGCCCGGGTCGGCGCACTGGTCGCGTTGCTGCTGCTCACAGTGGCCAGCGGCAGCGCGCTGGCGATGGACAAGACGATCACCCTCACGGTCGACGGGCAGGACCGCACCCTGCACACCTTCGCCGGGGACGTCGAGGGCGTGCTCGCCGCGGCGGGCGTCGCGGCGGGGCCGCAGGACCGGATCGAGCCCGCGCCGACCACCGAGTTGGCCGACGGGGACCAGGTGATCGTCAACCGGGCCCGGATGCTCACGCTCACCGAGGGCGGGCAGACCCGCAACATCTGGACCACGGCCGCGTCGATCGACGAGGCGCTCGCGGGGATCGGCGTGGACGTCGCCCCGATCCAGATGTCGCTGTCCCCGGACACCCCGATCCCGATGGCCGGGCTGAACGTGCAGATCGAGGTGCCGCGCGCGGTCACGCTGGTCGACGGCACCGGTGCCCCCGAGGCGATCACCACCAACGCGGGCACGGTCGGCGGGCTGCTCGCGGAGAAGGGCGTCACGCTCGGTCCGGACGACGTGTCCGTCCCCAGCAGCGACGCCCCGCTCACCGACGGCCTGCAGATCCACCTGGTGCGCAACGGCGAGGGCGAGGTCCTCGAGGTCCGGCGGATCGACCCGCCGGTGCAGGAGATCGAGGACCCCGAGCTGCCCCGCGGCGAGAAGAAGGTCGTGGACCCGGGCAGGCCCGGCGAGCAGACCGCCGTCATGCGGGTCTACGTGCAGAACGGCCAGGAGGTCCGGCGCGAGCAGATCCGCGGCGGCGCCAGCACGCCGCCCACGCCGCGCGTGGTCAAGGTCGGCACCAACGACGAGGAGCCGCCCGCCCCCGCGATCGGCGACACCGCCGTGTGGGACCGACTGGCCAAGTGCGAGGCAGGCGGCAACTGGGCGATCAACACCGGCAACGGCTACTACGGCGGCGTCCAGTTCGACGCCTCCACCTGGCGCGCCTACGGCGGCAACCAGTACGCCCCGCTGCCGCACCAGGCCAGCCGCGAGGAACAGATCGCGACCGCCGAGAAGGTCGTGGCCGACCGTGGCGGCTACGGCGCCTGGCCCGCCTGCGCCCGCAAGCTCGGCCTGCCCCGCTAGCCCCGAGCGAACGGCACTCTCGCTCAGACCTAGTGAGCGAGAGTGCCGTTCGCTCAGGGGTCAGAAGGTGCCGACGGGCAGGTCGAGGGCCTGCTCCAGGTCGCTCAGTGCCTGGTCCTCGCCCGTCACCTTGATCGCCCGCATGCCCAGCGCCGCAGCGGGTTTGCAGTTGATGCCCAGGTCGTCGAGGTACACGCACTCCTCGGGGCGGACGCCCAACGCCGCGCAGGCCATCTCGTAGATCCGCGGGTCCGGCTTGCGCACGCCGACCTTGCTGCTCTCCACGACGTGGTCGAACCGCGCCATGATCGCGGCGATCTCGGCGGCGCGCTGCGCCGTCGCCGACATCTGGGCGCCGTGGCCCGCCGGGACGTTGTTGGTGATGCAGCCGAGCCGGTGCCCGCGCTCCTTGAGCAGGTCGATCGCCGCCACCATCCGCGGCCGCACGGCCCCGGACAGCACGGCGAGCACCGCGCTACCGGGCAGGTCGTGGCCGAGGGTGCGGGCCTCGGCGGCGAACTCGGCGTCGAACGCGGCCGCGTCGATCTCGGCGCGCTCGAACCGCGCCCAGGCGTTGGTGTCCGGGTTGGTGGAGTTGATCCGGCGGACGAGGTCCTTCGGCAGTCCCCGTTCGGCCTCGACCTGCGCGAAGGCCTCGAAGGGCGACGCGGTGACCACGCCACCGAAGTCGAACACGACGGCCGGGAGATCGGTCATGATGCAACTGTATGACGGCGGAGGGCGACTCTGACCCCTCCGAGGTCCGGGTCCCGGTCCTCCCGTCCCTCGAGCAGCACCGCGGTGACGGCCTCGACGGGACCCTCGCGGAAGGCGATCGTGGCGTCGTCGAGCCGATCCGGGTCCAGCGGGGAGACCGCGCTGGACATGCCGAAGGCCTCGAACGCGCACCGGGACAGCCCCGGGTCGCCGGTGGTCGTCGCGTCGAGCCCCTCGGGGTCACCGGAGAGCAGGGTGAGCCCATCGCGGCCTCAGCACACCCACCAGTGCGCCCGTTCCGGGCGATCCCGGAAGATGGGGCGGTGACCACCTCCCGCCTGCTGGGCCCGGCCGAGGTGCGTGCGCTCGCCGAGCGCTTCGGGATCCGGCCCACCAAACGGCTCGGCCAGAACTTCGTGCACGACGCGAACACGGTGCGCCGCATCGTGAAGGCGGCCGACCTGACCGCCGACGACGTGGTGGTCGAGGTCGGCCCCGGGCTCGGGTCGCTCACCCTGGCCCTGCTGCCCGCGGCCGCGCACGTGCACGCGGTGGAGATCGACCCGGCGCTGGCGGTGGCGCTGCCGGGCACCGTCGTCGAGTTCGCGCCCGATCTCGCGGACCGGCTCACCGTCACGAACCTCGACGCGATGAAGGTGCGGTCGCTGGACCCGGCGCCCACCGCCGTCGTCGCGAACCTGCCGTACAACGTGGGGGTGCCGGTCCTGCTCACCCTGCTGGGCGCGCTGCCCAGCCTGGAGAAGGGGCTGGTGATGATGCAGCAGGAGGTCGTCGACCGGCTGGCCGCCGGGCCGGGGAGCAAGGTCTACGGCGTGCCGAGCGCCAAGCTCGCCTGGTTCGCCGCCGCGCGCAAGGCGGGGCCGGTGCCGCGCGCGGTGTTCTGGCCGGTACCCAACGTCGACTCGGGGCTGCTCGCCTTCACCCGGCGGGAGCCGCCCGTGGGCGACCGGGCCGCGGTGTTCACCCTCGTCGACACCGCCTTCGCCCAGCGCCGCAAGGCCCTGCGACCCGCACTGGCCGGGTGGGCGGGCTCGGCGGCGGCGGCCGAGGAGATCCTGCGGGCCGCGGGCGTCGACCCCATGGCGCGGGCCGAGACCCTCGGGATCGACGACTTCGCCCGGATCGCCGCCGCCCGCAGCTGAGGCGTCCGGCGCGAGAACCGTCGGGGGCGCGGCCTACCCTTGCGTCGCGTACCGATACCGCCGACGAAGGTGACCCATGGCCGTCAGTGACACAGGCACCCGCGCCACCGCTCCCCCCGAGGTGAGCCCGTGGCCCGCGCTCTGGGCGCTCGTCGTCGGCTTCTTCATGATCTTGATCGACATGACGATCGTGTCGATCGCGACCCCGGCCATCCAGTCGGACTTCGGCGCGAGCGTCGACGACGTCGTGTGGGTCACCAGCGCCTACCTGCTGGCCTACGCCGTGCCGCTGCTCATCACGGGCAGGCTGGGGGACCGGTTCGGCCCGCGCCGGATGTATCTCGTCGGCTTGACGATCTTCACCCTGGCGTCGCTGTGGTGCGGGCTGACCTCGTCGATCGAGATGCTCGTCGCGGCGCGGGCGGTGCAGGGCCTCGGCGCCTCGCTGATGACCCCGCAGACCATGGCCGTGATCACCCGGACCTTCCCGCCGCACAAGCGCGGCCAGGCGATGAGCCTCTGGGGCGCGACCGCGGGCGTGGCCACGCTGGTCGGGCCGATCCTGGGCGGCGTCCTGGTGGACGGGCTGGGCTGGGAGTGGATCTTCTTCATCAACGTGCCGATCGGCGTGGTCGCGTTCGTGCTCGCCATGCGGCTGGTCCCGGCGCTGCCCACCAGCGTGCGCCGGTTCGACCTGCTCGGCGTGGTGCTGTCCGGGGCCGGCATGTTCCTGCTGGTCTTCGGCATCCAGGAGGGGCAGAGCTACGACTGGGCCGCGGGCGTGTGGGCGCTGATCGCCTCCGGCCTCGTGGTGCTGGGGGCGTTCGTGTTCTGGCAGGCGAGGAACCGGGCCGAGCCGCTGATGTCGCTGTCGCTGTTCCGGGACCGGAACTTCAGCCTGGCCAACATCGCGATCACCGCGGTGGGCTTCGCCGTCACCGCGATGGCGTTCCCGATCACCTTCTACTCACAGGGCGTGATGGGCCTCAGCCCCACCCGCGCCGCGCTGCTGCTGATCCCGATGGCGGTGCTGTCCGGCGTGCTGGCCCCGTTCGTCGGGCGGCTCACGGACCGGGCGCACCCGCGCTGGATCGCCGGGTTCGGCATGGCGTCCTGGGTGGTCGCGCTGGTCTGGCTCGCGGCGGTCATGAAGCCCGGCACCGCGGTCTGGGTCCTGCTGCTGCCGATCGCGCTGCTCGGGGTGGGCAACGCGTTCGTCTGGGGGCCGGTCGCCACCACGGCGAACCGCAACCTGCCGCCGGAGCAGGCCGGCGCGGGGGCCGGGGTCTACAACACGACCCGTCAGGTCGGTGCGGTGCTGGGCAGCGCGGGGATCGCGGTGCTGATGGAGTCCCGGATCGCGGCCGAGCTCGGCGGTGGCGGGGCCTCGCCCGCGGGGGAGACGATCTCGGACATCCCGCCGGCGTTGCACGAGGGTTTCAGCGCTGCCATGGCCCAGGCGCTGCTGCTCCCGGCCGGAGTGCTCGTCGTGGGGCTGGTGGCCGTGCTCACCTTCACCGTCAGCTTGCGCACCGACCGCGGTCAGTAGTGTTGGGTGGTGCTCTCCGCCGTCCGACCGCCGGTCACCGTCAGGGTGCCTGCGAAGATCAACCTCCACCTGTCGGTGGGTGGCGTGCGCGCGGACGGCTACCACGACCTGGTCACCGTGTTCCACGCCGTGAGCCTGTTCGACGAGGTCGCGGTCTCCCTGAGCGACGAGCCCGGCCTCGAGGTCCACGGCGAGGGGGTCTCCGAGGTCCCGGTGGACGACACGAACCTGGCCTGGCGGGCCGTCGACCTGCTGGCCCGGCACTCGGGGCGTGACCCCGCCGTCCGGGTGGTGCTGCGCAAGGGCATCCCGGTCGCGGGAGGCATGGCGGGCGGCAGCGCCGACGCGGCGGGCACACTCGTGGCGCTGTCCGCGCTGTGGAAGCTGGACCTGCCCCGAGACGAGCTGTCCGAGATGGCCGCCCAGCTCGGCAGCGACGTGACCTTCGCCCTGCACGGCGGCACCGCGCTGGGCACCGGCCGCGGCGAGCAGATCGTCCCCGTGCTGGCCCGGCACCCGATGCACTGGGTGATCGCGCTGGCCCGGCGCGGGCTCTCCACCCCCACCGTCTTCACCGAGCTCGACCGGCTGCGCGGAGACGCGGAACCGCCGGAGCGGCCCGTCGAGCCCGTGCTCGGCGCCCTCTCCCAGGGCGA
>NZ_JACBXB010000375.1 GCF_013870575.1 Pseudonocardia pini | reverse complement strand
TGACCGTTCGAACCTGCGCCGTACCCGTTCGCGCCGGGCCCGCCCGCCGCAGGGCCCCGCGGGATCGAGCCGTTCGGAGCTGAGCCGTTCGGGACCGACCCGTTCGGGACCGAGCCGTTCAGAGCCGAGCCGTTCGGGACCGACCCGTTCGAAGCCGAGCCGTGGGACGCGGGGCCGTACGGGGCAGAGCCGTGGGGGGCAGAGCCGTGAGGGGCGGAGCCGTACGGGGCCGACCCGTTGGGTGGGGCACCGTTGGGCCCCGAGCCGTACGCCGCAGAACCGTTCGGAAGAGAACCGTTCGGGCCCGAGCCGTACCCCGCAGAACCGTTGGAGGCAGAACCGTTGGACGCCGACCCGTTCGAGCCGGCCCCGTAGGGACCGGATCCGTTGTGAGTGACGCCGCCCGGGCCCCCGTGGCCGTTCGACGGCCCAGAGCCCAGAGCCCCGAGCCGCTGCGGGGCGGAGGGCGGGTACTCCGCGGGACCGGGGAACGGTGCGCCGTTCGGACCGATCCCGGGCACCCGGCCCTCGGGACGCTCACCCGCGACCGCACCGACACCGGGCCGCTGGTCGGCCCCCGTCGCCGGGGGTCCGTCCGCGGGACCGGGCCGCCGCGGGGTGCCGCGACGGTCGTCGGGGAGCTCGGGTGACACCACGTGATGAGGCTACGGCAGGGCCGCGACCCGCAGGGGTGACGGTCTCAGCTCGCGGTGGGGGTGTCGCGCTTCTCCTTGATCTTCGCGGCCTTGCCGCGCAGGTCACGGAGGTAGTAGAGCTTCGCGCGGCGCACGTCGCCCCGGGTGAAGACCTCGATCTTCTCGATGTTCGGGGTGTGCACCGGGAAGGTGCGCTCGACGCCGACGCCGAAGGACACCTTGCGGACCGTGAAGGTCTCGCGGGCGCCGGCGCCCTGGCGGCGGATCACGACGCCCTGGAACACCTGGACACGGGAGCGGCTGCCCTCGATGACCTTCACGTGCACCTTGAGCGTGTCACCCGGCCGGAAGGCGGGGATGTCGGAGCGCAGGATCTGTGCGTCCAGGTCGTCCAGGGTGTTCATCGCGCGGGTCCGTCCTCAGTCCTGATGGTTCAACTGCAAGCTTCGCCTGCCTGGGCACGTGCCGGGGCGCCGGTCCTCGGAGGGGGCGCCGACACAGCACGGTAGGCGCTGGCAACTCATCCATAGTGCCAGACGCCCGCCGGGCGGATGACACCGGTGGGGCTACCCCGGCTCACCGAGGCCCTCCAGTACCGCCCGGTCGGTGGCGTCCAGGCTACCCGGCGGCAGCGCGGCGAGCAGGTCCGGGCGGCGTTCGGCGGTCCGCTCCAACGCCCGGTCGCGGCGCCACCGGTCCACGGCGGCGTGGTCGCCGCTGCGCAGGACCGGCGGCACCGCCAGCTCCCGCCACACCTCCGGGCGGGTGTAGGAGGGGCCCTCGAGCAGCCCGTCGGAGAAGGAGTCCTCCGCCGCCGACCGGGGGTTGCCCAGGACCCCCGGGAGCAGCCGCGCCACCGCCTCGACCATGACCAGGACCGCGACCTCGCCGCCGACCAGCACGTAGTCGCCCACGCTCACCTCGTCGACGGGCATCCGCTGCGCGTAGTGGTCGACGACCCGCTGGTCGATCCCCTCGTAGCGGCCGCAGGCGAAGACCAGCCGCTCCTCCCCCGCCCACTCCCGGGCGGTGGCCTGGGTGAAGGGCCGACCCGCGGGCGTCGGCACCACCAGGCGGGCGGGCGGGTCGAGCAGCCCGTCGAGTGCCTCGCCCCAGACCTGGGGTTTCATCACCATGCCGGGTCCACCGCCGTACGGGGAGTCGTCGACGGCCTGGTGCACGTCGTGCGTCCAGTCCCGCAGGTCGTGGACGGCGACCTCGATGAGCCCCTTCTCGATCGCCCGGCCCAGCAACGCCTCACGCAGCGGGGCGAGGTAGCCCGGGAAGATCGTCACGACGTCGATGCGCACCGTGCGGATCCTGCCAACCGGGTGTCAGCCCGCCTCGCCCAGCCCCGCCACGGCCTCGCGCATCCCGTCGAGCGTGACCCCCTTCGCCGCGAGGATGTGGTGTGCGGCGCCGCCCTCGGCGTGCAGCAACCCGAGCAGCACGTGCTCGCTGCGGATCTCCTTGTGCTTCAGCCGAAGCGCCTCGCGCAGCGACAGTTCCAGCGCCTTCTTCGAGGACTCGTCGAAGGGGATGTGGCCGAACATTCGACGCTGCTTGCCCGCCTGCGTCCGCTCCAGCGCTCCCGGCCCGAAGGTCTCCTCGGCCGCCTTCCGAACCTCCTCGAAGTCGATGCCGAGCAGCGCGAGCTTGCCCGCGTCGGGGGTCGAGTCCTCGGACGCCAGGCGCTCGACCTCCGCCTCCACGTCGACGAACTCGACGCCCGCCTCCCGCAGCAGGGCCACCGCGGCCGACTCCTGGTCCCGATACAGGCTGACCAGCAGGTTCTCCGTCCTGATCTTGGCCTGCTTGCGCTCCCGCGCGTCCTCCTGCGCCGCCACGACGACCGTGCGGGCACCCACCGTGAACCTCTCGAACATCGCCGATCCCCTCAGTTCCCGAGCCGTCGGTACTTCTTGTGCACGGCCTGTTTGCTCACCTGGAGCACGCCCGCGATCTGCGCCCAGGACCAGCCCTGGGCGCGGGCGTTGCCCACCTGGAGCTCCTCCAGTGCCTCCTGCAGACCCCGCAGGGCTGCCACCGCCGCCAGGCCGACGTGCGGGTCCTTGCTGGACGCCGCCGCCGCCACCGCTGTCGCATCAGCCATGCCGTCAACCTACGTTGACGGCCTGGAGTTCGTCAACCTTCGTTGACGGATGACGGGACGAAAAAGGGCCCCGCCGGCACGGCGGGGCCCTTCGGGAGGGATCAGACGTCGAGGTCGAGCAGGCCCTCGGGAGGGTCGACGACCACGCGGCCGCCTGCGAGGTCGATCGTCGGCACGATCTCGCTCACGAACGGGACCAGGGCGTCCGGCCTGCCCTCGCGGGCCAGGGCGAGCAGGTCGCCACCCGGGCCCAGGACGACCTCGCGGACCGTCCCGACGGCCGTCCCGTCCGGCAGCTCGGCCCGCAGGCCCTCCAGCTGGTGGACGTGGAACTCCTCGGGATCGGCGGGCGGGTCCAGCTCGGCCGTGGTGACCAGGAGCTGCACACCGCGCAGCCCCTCCGCCGCCGTCCGGTCCGGCGCCTCGGCGAAACGGACGAGCAGCCGCCCCGAATGGGGGCGGCTGCTCTCCACGGTCAACGACGTGTCCGGCGCTCCCCGGCGGCGGGCCCGCAGCACGGAGCCCGCCGCGAACCGCTCCGCGGGCGAGTCCGTGCGGATCTCGACCGCCAGCTCGCCGCGCAGTCCGTGGACCTTCGCGACGATGCCGACCAGGAGGTCGCTGCTATCGGTCGGTGTCGACGACATCGACCCGCACGCCCCGCCCGCCGATGCCACCCATCACGGTGCGCAGCGCGGTGGCGGTGCGGCCACCGCGGCCGATCACCTTCCCGAGGTCCTCGGGATGCACCCGGACCTCGAGCGTGCGGCCGCGCCGGTTCGTGACGAGATCCACCCGTACCTCGTCCGGGTGGTCGACGATGCCCCGGACCAGGTGCTCCAGGGCGTCCGCCAGCATGCTCACGACTCGGTCGACTCCGCAGCCTCGTCGGTCTTGGCGGCCTCGTCGGTCTTCTCGGCCTTGGGGGCCTTCTTCTTCGGCGTGGTGGCCTCGGTGGTGGGCTCCTCGCCCGCCGCCGCCAGCGCCGCGTTGAAGCGGGCCAGCTTGTCGACCTTCTCCGGCTGCGGCTTCAGGGTGCCCTCGGTACCGGGCAGGCCCTTGAACTTCTGCCAGTCGCCGGTGATCTCGAGCAGGTGCTGCACCGGCTCGGTCGGCAGCGCGCCGACACCCAGCCAGTACTGCGCCCGCTCGGAGTCGATCTCGATGAGGCTCGGCTCGTTCTTCGGGTGGTACTTGCCGATGGTCTCGATCGCGCGCCCGTTGCGGCGGGTGCGCGAGTCGGCGACGACGACGCGGTAGTACGGCTGACGGATCTTGCCCAGACGCATCAGCTTGATCTTGACGGCCACGCTCTTCGGTACTCCTCGCGGATCAGGTGTGCTGCTCGTGAGTCAGCAGGACCGCGTGGGGGTACGGCTCGCTCACTCGTGGTACTGGATCGGCCGCGGCATCGGTAGAGGGCCGGCCACGGACCTGACGCACCATTCTGCCAGACCTGCTATCCGGCGAGCGGGACCCCTCCGGTCAAGGCGAGAGCGAGGCCCAGGGCGGGGACCAGGTTGTTGACCTGGTGGGCGACGATGCTCGCGGGCAGGCGCCCGGTGAACACCCGCGCCAGCCCGATCGGCAGGGCCACGACCAGCAGCAACGGGGTGCGGGTCAGCTCCAGGTGGGCCACGGCGAACAGCACGGTGGTGACCGCGAAGGCGACCCAGCGGTTGGCGCCGTGCTTGGTCACCGCCCCCCAGAGCAGCCCGCGGTACACGATCTCCTCGCAGGCGGGGGCCACGAAGGCGACCAGCACGAACACCAGGAGCGCGACGGGCCAGCCGACCACGATGCCGTCGAACGCCTGGCCGACCGCCGTGGTCGCGTTGTCCTCCCCGACCACGGCCACGAACACCAGCGCCGCCGGGATGCTGAGGATGAGCCCGCCGAAGCCGAAGAGCAGCCCGATCCCGACGTCGCGGGCCGTCCAGTGCAGGCCGAGGTCGATCCGCGGCCCGTTGCCGCGCCACCGAGTGATCAGCAGCGCGGTCCCCGCGGCGAGCAGGGTCGGGACGGACAGCCCAAGGATCACCCCGAGCGCGGAGGGGCCGTCGGAGCCGACGACCAGCCAACCGAGCGCGAAGGACACCGCGAGGAACAGCACCTCGACACCGACGTAGGACCAGAGCCCCCACCGGTGCCGGGGGGTCGGGGCCTGGTCCGGCGGCGCCTCGGGCGAGAACCCGGGTCCGTGGGACGGCACCGTGTGCGGGTCGGGGAGATCGGGCTGGCCCACCCGTCCGACGCTACCGGCGCGAGGGCGCCGACGCCCGTCGGGCACGGGGCGAGCGGCCCGTTCGTGTGGCATCCGCCTCGTGAGCGGCGATCGTCGCCATGGCGGACATCGCCGCGCAAGGGTCAGTGGGCCCTGCCGCCGAGGAGGACGAGCTGCGGGTGCCGGAGGACGGCGGGGTTCGTGCGGGGGTCCTCGGCGTAGACGACCAGGTCG
>NZ_JACBXB010000374.1 GCF_013870575.1 Pseudonocardia pini | reverse complement strand
GGGCCGGGATGACGCTGCTCCACGGCGTGCTCGCCGCTCTGGTGGCTGCGGAGCGGTCCGGCCGTGGGCAGGTCGTGGACTGCAGCATCCTGCGCTCGACGGCCACGCTGACCTCCGCGGCGCGCGAGCTGGCCACCCAGGGTCCCGCGGCCGTGGCGACCGGGGCGGGTGCGGCCCCGTTCTACCGCGCCTATCGCTGCGCCGACGGGCGCTACGTCGCGGTCGGCGCGGTGGAACCGGTGTTCTACGGCGCCCTGCGCTCCCTCTGCGGGCTGACCGACCCGGCCTGGGACGCCCAGTACGCGGCGGACGCCTGGCCCGCCCGGTGCGCCGAGCTCGAACGGGTCTTCGCACGCCGAGGACGCGACGAGTGGTGTGCCGATCCCGGCGCGGCCGCCGCCTGCGTGTCCCCGGTGCTCGACCTGGACGAGGCCGCCGCCCACCCGCTCGCGTCCGTCGTCGAGCGCGAGGGCCTGGTCCAACCCGACGTCGGCCCCGAGCTCTCCGAGACCCCTGGCTCCGCGGCCCCGGCCGCACGGCACGTCGACATGGACCAGGTGCGCCGCTCCTGGGTGGAGGACCGATGACCACGACCGAAGCACCACCCGTGGCGCTGACGATCGCCGACGGCGTCGCCGAGGTGCTGCTCAACCGGCCGCACCGACGCAATGCGATGAACCTGGCGATGCAGGAGGGGCTGGTCGCGGCCCTCGAGCAGGTGCGCGGGAGCGGCGCCCGCGCGCTGGTGATCGGCGGTGCCGGTAGGCATTTCTGTGTCGGCGCCGACCTCGACGTGGTCGACGGCGACAACGGCTCCGCCGACACCGAGGGCGACCGCACGACTGCTCGGATGCTCGCGGCCTGCGAGGCCTTCCTCAAGGCGCTGCGCACGCTGCCGATGCCGGTGATCGTCGCGGTCGAGGGCGCGGCGGCGGGTGGCGGGGCGGGCCTGGCCCTCGCGGGCGACCTGCGGGTGTTCGGCCGGTCGGCGGCCCTCTACGGCAGCACGTTCCCGCTCGGCATGACGCCCGACGCCGGCGTCTCCTGGTTCCTGGGCCGTGCCCTCGGTCCGGCGCGGGCGACGAACCTGATGATCCGCAACACCCCGATGGGCTCGGGGTTCCTGGAGTCCGTCGGCCTCGCGGACCTCGTCGTCGACGACGGCGAGGCGCTGGCCGAGGCCCGTCGGATGGCGGCCGAGCTGGGGCCGCGGACCCCGCCGCTGGCGATCGTGGGACTCCGCGAGCTGATGGCCGCGGCCCCCACCCAGGGCCTCGACGCCCAGCTCGAGCAGGAGAAGCACTGGGTGAACACGCTGAACCGGACCGCGGACTTCGCCGAGGGGGTCTCGGCGTTCCTGGAGCACCGCACCCCGGAGTTCCGCGGCCGATGACGGCGCCCGCGTGGTTCACCCAGGCCCTCGCGACGCCGTCGGCCACGGCCGTCGTGGAGGTCGACGGGGCCGCGGCCCGCTACCTCACGGCAGGTCCGGAGGACGGCGCGCCGCTGGTCTTCGTGCACGGCGGCACGGCGCACGCGCACTGGTGGTGGCCGGTCGCGGCCCGGTTCGCCGGAACGCACCGGATCGTCGTGCCCGACCTGTCCGGGCACGGCACGAGCGATCATCGCGAGCAGTACTCGTTCGAGGGCTGGGCCGCCGAGCTCGCCGCCGTGATCGGGCACGCCCTACCCGGCGCGCGCCCGGTGCTCGTCGGGCACAGCATCGGCGGGCTGGTCTGCCTGGCCCTCGCCGCCGAACGCCGGGACCTCGTCTCAGGCCTGGTCCTGTGCGACACCCTGCTCGCGGACCCCGGGGCCGCCCCGGCGCCGGTCGGCGGCAGGCACGATGGGCCTCCGCGCCCTGCGCCCACCTATGCGTCGGTCGCCGAGGCCACGGCGCGGTTTCGCACCATCCCTCCTCAGGAGGACTACGCCGGGTACGTGCTGGGCCACGTCGTGCCGCGCTCCCTGCGCCCGACGGGCGACCGCTGGACCTGGCGGTTCGATCGCGGCATCCTCGCCCAGTTCGACGAGACCGTCGCCCTTCGCGCCTGGCCGTGGCTCCGGCGGCTGCGGTGTCCGCTGGGGTACCTCCGCTCCGAACACGGCCTGACCCCACGCGCCGTCGTCTCGCGGCTCGTCGAGGAGATCCCCTCCCCCGTCATCCTCGGCGAGGTCCCCGGCGCCGGGCACCACGCCATGCTCGACCGCCCCGACGAGCTCTTCCTCGCTCTGGAGCGCCTCCTGTCCACGATGGACGGGACGCAGGGACAGCAGCTCAGTACGGAGGCCAGGTGACGAGGCCGTCCGGGGCCGCACCCGAACCTGCCGCGACGGCGGCGGCGATGACGTCCGCGGGGACCCCGAACTCTTCGAGGACGTCCACGGTGGTGTCGACGGCGGGGTCCTCGCCCGCCACCCCCGGTGTCCGGGAGAAGCGGGGCACCGGAGCCGGGCTGCCATCGGACTCGAAGGCGCGTCGGGCCCGCAGGTGGGCGTTCTCCCGTGCCTCGCAGGGGTCCAGCACGGGCGCCACGCAGGCCTCGGTGCCGTCCAGGGCCTCGGCCCACTCGTCGCGGGTCCGGGTCGCGAAGACCTCCTCGAACGTCGTGGACATCGCGGGCCAGGTCACGGGGTCCATGTGCGGCGGCACCGGGGCGGGCAGACCGAGGCCCGTCCACAGCGCCGCGAAGAACCGGTCCTCCACCGCCCCGACCGAGACGTAGCGGTCGTCCGCACACCGGTAGCAGCGGTAGAACGGGGCGGCCCCGTCCATCAGGCCCTTCTCGCCCCGTGGGACGACCGGTGACCCGAAGTCCCGCAGCACCATCGCCATCAGCGAGACGGTCCCCTCGACCATGTTCGCGTCGATCCGCTGTCCGCGTCCCGAACGCTGCCGCTCGACGAGGGCGGCGCATATCCCGAACGCCGCGAGGAGCCCGCCGCCCGCGAAGTCGCCGACGACGTTGAACGGCGGTACGGGCACCCTGCCCGGGCTCTCCAGCGCGCCCAACAGCCCCGCGAGCGCCAGGTAGTTGATGTCGTGGCCGGGAGCGTGGGCCAGCGGGCCGTCCTGCCCGTATCCGGTGACCGAGCAGTACACCAGTCCCGGGTTGAGTGCCGACAGCTCCTCGTAGCCCGCTCCCATCCGTTCCGCGGCCCCGGGACGGAAACCCTCGACGAGGACGTCGGCCCGGCGGACGAGCCCGTGCAGCGCCGCACGCCCCGCCTCGCTCTTGAGGTCGAGCACGATCTCGCGCTTGCCCCGGCGCAACGCGAGCGCAGGGATCCCGGCCCGACCGCCGAGCACCGTGACGACGTCCGCGCCCAGGTCCGCCAGCAGCATCGTCCCGTACGGTCCGGGCGCCAGCCTGCTCAGGTCGATCACCGTGATGCCCTCGAGCGGCCCCATCGGCACAGCCTCCTTCACAGTCGTCTCAGGCGTACGCGGCCGCGCGGAGCACCTCCGCGATGGCCGCGAGCTCCGACGGGCGGAACCCGTACGGCGTCATCAAGGTCATCCGGTCCAGCACGCCGGCGTAGCGGTCGACCAGCCGCGCCCCGAGCTCCTCGGGGCGCCCGCGGACGACGAAGGCGTCCAGGACCTCGTCGTCGACGAGCCCGGCGAGCTCCTTCCACCGGTGCGCCCGGACCAGGGCGCGCGCCTCGTCGTGCAGCCCACCCCAGCCGTGCAGGTCGAGGACCGGACGGTAGGTCGGGGTCGAGGCGTAGAAGCCGACCTGACCCCGGGCATGCGCCACCGCCGCGGCGAGTTCCTCGTCGTCCGTACCGGTGGCGACGAACACCTGCCCGGCCACCTGCGGGGTCACCGCCCGTCCGGTCCGCCGGGCCCCCACGTCGATGCGCGGCCGGATCACCTCGTCGACATAGCGCGCCGTGCAGAACGGGTGGGTGATCACCCCGTCGGCGACCTCGCCTGCGAGCTCCGCCATCCGCGGCCCCACGGCGGCCAGCCACACCGGCGGACGCGGCCACCGCAGCGCGCGCGGCCGGAACGGCTCGGGCATGAGGGTGTGGGTGTAGTACTCGCCCTGGAAATCGAGGTCGCCGGTGCCCTCCCAGCAGCTCCAGACCGCGGCGTACGCGGCGAGGAACTCCCGCATCCGGGGCAGCGCGGGCTCGTAGGGCATGCCGAACCGCCGCTCGACGTGCGCTTTCACCTGTGTGCCCAGCCCCAGGACGAACCGGCCGCGGGACAGTCCCTGCAGGCCGTGCGCGGTGTAGGCGACCGACACGGGGTTGCGGCTGAACGCGATGGTGATCGCCGTGCCGATGGTGAGCCTGGTGCTGCCTGCCGCGGCGACCGCCGCGGCCAGGGTCCCGTCGAAGTTCGTCTCGACCGTGAACCAGCCGGCGACACCGGCGTCCTCGAGCAGCCTGACGCCGGACACGTCGGCGGGATCCGGGGCGCGTTCGTTGAGATGGTCGAGCAGCATTCAGCGGCCCTCGAACCTCGGTGTCCGCTTCTCACGGAACGCGGCGAGCCCCTCGGCCATGTCGAAGGAGCGGGCGTGCAGGTCGGAGGCGACCAGCTCGAGCCGCAGGCCGGTCGCGACGGCCTGGTCCGCACCGTCGTGCACCAGCCGCTTGGTGCGCGCCAGGCCCAGCGGGCTCCGGGCGGCGAGGACAGCCACCAGCCCGTCCACTGCGTCCTCGAGCTCGTCGGCGGGAACCGCGGTGGTCACCAGGCCGCAGGCGACCAGTTCGCGGGCGGGCAGTGCCTCCCCGGTGAGCAGCAGGCGCATGGCCATACCGGTGCCGACCCGCCGCGGCAGCCGGATGCTGGAGCCACCCCCGGGGATCAGGCCGTACGTCGCGTGCGCGTCCCCGATCCGGGCGTCTTCGGCCGCCACGACCAGATCGCAGCAGAGCGCGATCTCCAGGCCGCCCGCCATGGCCAACCCGTTGACCGCCGCGACCACCGGCCCGGGAAAGGCCGCCAGTCGCTCGAGCACCGCGCCCAGATCGAGCAGGAACCCCTGCCCGCCCCGCGGATCCGCGGCTGCCATCTCCTCGACGGCCTTGAGGTCGCCCCCGGCGCAGAACGCCCGGCCCGCCCCGGTGATCACGAGGACCCGGATCCCGTCGTCGGCGCCCGCCCGGTCGAGCCCCTCCGACAGCCCGTCGAGGACCGCGCGGTCGATCGCGTTGAGGTCCGCCGGTCGGTCGAGAGTGAGCCAGGCCGCGGCACCTCGCCGCTCGAAGCGCACCGCG
>NZ_JACBXB010000373.1 GCF_013870575.1 Pseudonocardia pini | reverse complement strand
GCCGGCAGGGCGAGCAGCTTCTCCGCGGCCTCGACCAGGGTCGCCCCGCAGACATGCGCCGGAGGCATCGTCTGCGGCGCGCGGGCGCCGTCCCGCAGGGCCAGCGCACCCACCAGCCCGGCCTCCATCGCGCCGTGCACCAGGTACGGGTGCGCGGACACGAAGGCCGTCGTCGCGGGGTCGACGCGGGCGGCGGCGCAGGCCAGCAGGTAGGCGTCCCGGTGCGGGACGACGGTGCCGAGGTCGTCCGTGGCGACCGTGCCGCGCAGGAAGGAGCGGAGTCCCTCGGAGTCGAGGGCGCCCGAGATCCGCTCGCCGCTCCCCTGGCCCACCGCCCAGGCGGGGATGCGGGAGCGGGCGAACACCGTGAGGGCGGGCTCCGCGTCGGCGTGGGCGGGCAGCGCGCGGAGGCCGCACAGGACGTGGTCCACCGCCTCCGCGGTCAGCTTGTGCTGGGTCGCGGCGTGGACGGCGTCTCGCAGCACGCCCTCGAACTCCGCGGGCGTCCCGGTCAGCGCGAGGCCCATCGCGTCCCGCAGGGCCAGGGCGAGGAACAGGTCGTACTCGTGCTCCGGCCTGCCGACATCGGTGAACCGGCGGCGCAGCGGTGAGAGCCGGAGCATCGAGCCGTAGACGTCCACCAGCACCGCCCGGGGCCGACGCCCGGCGGACGGTACGGGGGACCCGGCGGGCGCCTCCACGGCATGCCTGCCGCCCGGCTGCACCCCGAGGGAGCGGCCGATCCCCCGGGTCTGCCACACACCCGCACCGCCGACCCCGAACGCCATGCACCCACCTCGCCACCGGGCGCCGTTGCCCAGCTCTCCGTGCGCGTCTGCTCACGCTGCGCGAAGAAGTGTGGAGGTGGTTCCGGCCGGAACCTCACCGTCGAGTCGGTTCCCGCGCCGAGCGGTCGCCGCCGCGCGCCGAAATGTCCGTGCGGTGTGCGAGGCCGTGTCTCTCACTCCGCCACCACCGCCCCCGTCGGCGTTGCCGGACCACCCGAGTACGCCCGATATGAGGGCCGCCCGGCTGCCTTGCCGGGAACGACGCGGCTCACCCGGCCCGGCGGCGCCGCGTGGAGGGACACGGCCTAGTAGCGGTTCTGCGCGGCGTCCCGCTCCAGCATCGCGTCGATCTCCGGGACGACCGAGGCGTCGAGATCCCGCATGGACCGGACCATCTCGCCCGGGCTGGGCACGGCCGCGCGGTCCGGCCAGCTCGCCGGATCCCAGAGCCCGGCCCGCAGGAAGGCCTTCGCACAGTGCAGGAAGAGCTCCTCCACACGGACGACCAGCGCGAGCACCGGCCGCGAGCCCTCCACCACGAGGCGGTCGAAGAACGGGGCCTCGCTCACCACCTGGGCGGTGCCGTTCACCCGCAGCGTGTCCGAGCGGCCCGGGACGACGAAGAGCAGGCCGACGTGCGGGTTGGCGAGGACGTTGCGCAGGCCGTCCAGCCTGCGGTTGCCCCGGCGGTCGGCGATCACGATGGTGTGCTCGTCGAGCACCAGGACGCTGCCCGCGGGATCGCCGCGCGGCGTGACGTCGCACGTGCCGTCCGGCGCCGAGGTGGCGAGCAGCAGGAAGGGCGAGGTCTCGATGAACGTGCGGGCGGTGGGGTCGATCCGCCCGATGTCCTTCTCCCACAGCGAGGGGTGCGGCTCGGGCACCACCTCGCGCAGCTCGTCGAGGGTGCTGATCACCCGCATGTCCTGCTGCGCCGTGGCCGCGTCCATGCCGACACGGTAACGGTCGGGACCGACGGTTCAGGCGCGGGCGGCGGCGTGCAGCGCCCGGATCCGCCGGATGCCGACGACGGCGTGCTGCCGGTCCACCGCCTGCAGCGCGAGCACCGGGAGGTACTCGTAGTCCGGCAGGTCGAGGCGGGCCCACGAGGCGCCGTCGGGGAAGGACACGGCCTCCACCGCGGACCAGGGCAGCGTCTTGGCGAGGGCCACGTTGCGGACCTCGATCCCCCGCTCGTCCGCCCGCACCCGCGGCCGCGCGAACAACGCCAGCCCGCCCGCGATGAACAGCCCCAGCAGCACCATCGCCACCTGGTCGGCGAACCGGAAGAACACCCCGGTCGCGGTGTTGCGGAGGATGACCGCGATCACCACGAAGACCACCACGGTGAGCGCCGCGGAGCCCCAGCCCAGCCAGAGGGCGAGCCGGGGGCGGATCGTCACCGCGCCGGGGCCGCGTCCGATCGGGGCCTCGACCGCGGTGTCCGCGCCTGCGGAGCCGACACCCTCGCTCATGCCAGCTCCCGCAGCTCGCCGAGCACGATGGCGGTGCGCAGGGCGGCCGCGGTGGCCTCGGCGCCCTTGTCCTCGCTGCTCCCGGGAGCGCCACTGCGGTCCACGGCCTGCTCGAGGGTGTTCGTGGTGAGGACGCCGTTGCCCACCGGCGTGCGCTCGTCGAGCGACACCCGGGTCAGCCCCGCGGTCACGGAGTCGCACACGTACTCGAAGTGCGGGGTGCCGCCGCGCACGACCACGCCGAGGGCGACGACGGCGTCGTGCGTGCGGGCCAGCTCCTGCGCCACGACCGGGAGCTCGATGGTCCCGGGGACCCGCACCACGGTGGGCACGGCACCCGCCTTCTCCGCGGTCTCCAGCGCGCTCGCCAGGAGCGCGTCCACCACCTCGGCGTGCCAGGTCGCCGCCACGACACCCACGCGCAGTCCCGCCGCGCCCGTCAGATCGCCCGCGTCCTCGGGCCGTCCCTCACCACTCACGGTGTCATTCTCCCAGGCGTGCCGGGGCTCAGCCGCCCAGGCCGTCCGTGAGGTTGCCCGGACCGCCCGTCTCGCCCAGGTCCGGCAGGTCGTGGCCCATCCGGTCCCGCTTGGTCCGCAGGTAGCGGAGGTTCTCGGGGTTCGGCCGGATCGGCATCGCGATCCGCTCGGTGATCCGCAGCCCGTAGCCCTCGAGCCCGGCGCGCTTCTCCGGGTTGTTGGTGAGCAGGCGCATCGACTTGACGCCGAGGTCGGACAGGATCTGCGCGCCGATGCCGTAGTCCCGGGCGTCGGCGGGCAGGCCCATCGCGAGGTTGGCGTCCACGGTGTCCGCGCCCGCCTCCTGCAGCTGGTAGGCCTGCAGCTTGTGCAGCAGGCCGATGCCCCGGCCCTCGTGCCCGCGCATGTACAGGACCACGCCGCGGCCCTCGTCCGCCACGGCCTGCAGGGCGGCGTCGAGCTGGGGGCCGCAGTCGCAGCGCAGCGAGCCCATGACGTCCCCGGTGAGGCACTCGGAGTGCACGCGGACCAGCACGTCCTCGCCGGAGCCGTCCGGCGTGCCGACGTCCCCCTTGACCATGGCGATGTGCTCGATGCCGTCGAGCAGCGAGTCGTACCCGAAGGCCACGAACTCGCCGTGGTCGGTGGGGATCCGGGCCTGCGCGACGCGCTGGATGTGCTTCTCGAAGCGCCGCCGGTAGCCGATCAGGTCGGCGATGGTGACCAGGGTGAGCTCGTGGTCGTCCGCGAAGACCTGCAGCTCGTCGCCGCGGGCCATCTCGCCGTCGTCCTTCTGGGAGACGATCTCGCAGAGCGCGCCCGCCGGCGAGAGACCGGCCATCCGCGTGAGGTCGACGGCGGCCTCGGTGTGTCCCGGGCGGCGCAGCACGCCGCCCTCGCGGGCGCGCAGCGGCAGCACGTGGCCGGGCCGCACGAGGTCGCTCGGCTGCGTGCCGGGGTTCGCCAGCAGCCGGATGGTGTGGGCGCGGTCCGCGGCCGAGATCCCCGTGCTGACGCCCTCCTTGGCGTCCACCGTCACGGTGAAGGCCGTGCGGTAGGCGTCGGCGTTGGTGTGGTGCATCGGCGGGAGGTCGAGGCGGTCGCACTCCGAGTCGGTCAGCGCCACGCACACGTACCCGGAGGTGTAGCGGACCACGAACGAGACCAGCTCGGGGGTGGCCTTCTCCGCCGCGAAGATGAGGTCGCCCTCGTTCTCGCGGTCCTCGTCGTCCACCACGACGACGGGCTTGCCCTCGGCGAGGTCCCGCAGCGCGCGCTCGATCTTCTCGAAGCCGCCCGCGAGGCCGGCGGCCGCCGCGGCCCCCTGGTGAGCGATCTCGGTCACTGCGCACCGTCCTTCCGGGTACCGCCCAGGTAGCCGGCGGTCAGCTTCTCCACGTACTTCGCGAGCACGTCCACCTCGAGGTTGACGGGGTCGCCGGGTCTGCGCAGGCCGAGTGTCGTGTCCGCCAGCGTGGTCGGGATGAGGGCCACGGTGAACGAGTCCCCGTCCGTCGCGGCGACGGTGAGCGACACGCCGTCCACGGTGATCGAGCCCTTCTCGACCACGTACCGGGCCAGGTCGGCGGGCAGGCCGAAGCGCACCTCGTCGCTCCGCTCGCCCGGGGTCCGCTCCAGCAGGGTGCCGACGCCGTCGACGTGGCCCTGCACGATGTGTCCGCCGAACCGGCCGCCCGCCTGCAGCGCCCGCTCCAGGTTGACCCGGCCGCCCGCGGCGGCGCCGCTGAGCGAGGTGCGCTTCAGGGTCTCGGGCACGAGCTCGAGGCGGAAGGTGTCACCCTGGACCGGGCCTGCGCCGTCCGGGTCCGCCACGGTGAGACAACAGCCGTTCACCGCGATCGAGTCGCCGTGCGCGGCGTCGCCGGACACGCGCGGGCCGCGCACGGTCAGCACCACCACCTCGCCGGACTGTCGGACGTCGACGATCTCGCCGACCTCCTCCACGATCCCCGTGAACATCCCTCGTCCTCTCCCTAGACCGGTCGAGCGTCGACCAGCACGTCCGCGCCCACGACGCGGACCGTGTCCACCTGCAACCGCCTGATGTCGGCGATCGTTCCCACCCCCGCCTCGCCCAGCGCGGCGGGTCCCGCACCGAGCAACGCGGGCGCGAGGTAGGCCAGCACCCGGTCCACCCGGCCGGCCTGGACGAAGGCCCCCGCCAGTCGCGGACCGCCCTCCAGGAGCACGTCGACCAGACCGCGGTCGGTGAGCGCCTTCAGCACGTCGTCGGGTGAGTGTGTGCGCAGGTGTAGCACGTCCGGAGCGTCGAGCCGGGAACCCGGGTGCAGGTCGCTGTGGCCGACGACGACCCGCAGCGGCTGGTGCTCGCGCTCGGTGCCGTCCGGGTACCGGGCGGTGAGGGCGGGATCGTCCGCCAGGGCCGTGCCGGTGCCGACCACGATCGCGTCCACGTGGGCGCGGAACTCGTGCACCTCCGCGCGGGCCTCGGGCCCGGTGATCCACCGGCTGGTGCCGTC
>NZ_JACBXB010000372.1 GCF_013870575.1 Pseudonocardia pini | reverse complement strand
GCCGTCGACGCCAGGATCGTCCTCGCGGGCGGCCGGGTCGTCGCCGACTCCCGCGCCGCCCAGGTACTGGACCTCCCCGTCTCCGAGGTGATCGTGTGACCGGCACCGCCACACCGACAGCCAGACCCACACTGGCGCTCACGGGCGTCACGAAACGGTTCCCCACCGGCACGGTCGCGGTACGCGGCGTCAGCCTGGCCCTGCAGCCCGGGGACTTCGTGACGGTCGTCGGCCCCTCGGGCTGTGGGAAGTCCACGCTGCTGCGGCTCGCCTCTGGGCTGGAGTCGGTGACCGACGGCGTGATCGACGTCGAGTCCGCCGCCACGAGCTACGTCTTCCAGGACCCCACGTTGCTGGAGTGGCGCAGCGCCCTGCGCAACGTCGAGCTGGTCGGCGAGCTGCGCAAGGTGCCCGGGGACGAGCGGCGCAGGCGCGCCCAGGAGGCCCTGGACCTCGTGGGGCTCACAGGTTTCGAGGCCCAGCACCCGCGCCGGCTCTCCGGCGGCATGCGGATGAGGGTCTCGCTGGCGCGAGCCCTGGTGGCGGACCCGGACCTCGCCCTGTTCGACGAGCCCTTCGGCGCGCTCGACGAGATCACCCGCCTGCAGATGCAGACCGAGCTGCAGAAGCTGTTCCAGCTCAAGCGGTTCGCCGGGCTGTTCATCACGCACTCGGTCTCCGAGGCGGTCTACCTGTCGACCCGGGTGCTCGTGATGAGCGGGCGGCCGGGCCGGATCGTGGCCGAGATCCCGGTGCCCTTCGAGTACCCGAGACCGCCGGACCTGCGCTACGAACCCGAGTTCGCCGAGCTGACCGGCCAGGTCTCGCACGCGTTGGGAGAGCACTCGTGAGCACGCCCACCCCGGTGATCGAGGGCGGACCGGGGGATCCGGTGATCGGCTCGCCGCGGTCGGCCCCGGGTCACCCCGACGGCGCGGGGGCCCGGAAGGCGCCCTGGTGGAGGGTCGCGGTCTCCCGGTCGGTCCCGATCCTCGCGGCGCTCGCCGGGATCGCGGTGGTCTGGTACGCCGTCTCGTACCTGGTCCTGCCCGAGCAGCAGCGCTTCCTGCTCCCGCCGCCGCACGAGGCCTTCGGCAGCGCATTGTCGAACCCGCAGCTGATGGGCCCGATGCTGGAGGCGCTGGCGCGCAGCGCGGGTGTGGCGATGGTCGGGCTCGTGTGCGCCGTGGTGCTCGGGATCGGCTACGCCACGGTCATGTCGCAGTCCGGGTGGGCCGAGCGGATCCTGTACCCGTACGCGGTGATCCTGCAGACGATCCCGATCCTCGCGCTGGTGCCGCTGATCGGGATCTGGCTGGGGTACGCGTTCACCGCGCGGGTGGTCGTCTGCATCATCATCGCGGTGTTCCCGATGATCTCGAACACGCTGTTCGGGCTGCAGTCCGCGAGCCCCGCGGCGCACGACCTGCTCACCCTCAACAAGGCCACGCGATGGCAACGGCTCACGAAGCTGCAGTTCCCGGCCGCCGTCCCGTCGATCTTCACCGGCCTGCGCAACGCGTCCGGCCTGGCGGTGATCGGCGTGATCGTGGCGGACTTCTACTTCCAGCAGGGCGCACCGGGCATCGGTGGGCTGCTGCGCACGTACACGCTGCGCCTGCAGATGGAGGCGCTGTTCACCGCGATCGCCCTCACCGCGCTGTTCGGGGTGGTCGTGTTCTCGATCTTCGCCGCACTGGACAAGGCCGTCGTCGGCCGGTGGTACGGCGGGCACACCCGATGAGGCTCCCTGGAGGAAGAATGTTCCGTAGGACCGGACTCCTCGCCGCGGGGGTCGCGGCGGCCCTCGTGCTCGCCGCCTGCGGCGGGGGCGGCGAGACCGCCTCGACCGCCCCGGCCGCCCCCGCCGCACCGGCCGGTGGGCCACTGGACCTCGCGGGTGCGGGCTGTCCCGCGACCGTCGTGTTCCAGCAGGACTGGCAGCCCGAGGCCGAGCACGGGGCGATGTACTCCGTCGTCGGCCCGGACCGCACGATCGACGCGGCGGCCAAGAGCGTGAAGGGGTCGTTCGTCGCGCAGGGCGTGGACACCGGTGTCGACGTCGAGGTCCGCCCCGGCGGCCCGAACGTCGGCTTCCAGCCCGTCCCGGCGCTGATGGCCCTGGACGACGACATCACCCTCGGCGCGGTCAACACGGACGCGGCGCTCACCGCCACCGGCAACCAGGCGACCGTCGCGGTGACCTCGCAGATGACGGTCTCCCCGCAGATCATCATGTGGGACCCGGCCAGCCACCCGGGGGCCACGACCCTGCAGCAGGCGGCCGCCGGCGGCGACCCGGTCGTCACCTCGGGCGACGTGCTGCCCGCGCTGCTCGCCTCGAAGGGCGCGATGGCCGCCGCGCAGTCCGACACCTCCTACGAGGGCACGCCCGCGCGGTTCGTGTCCGACCCGAAGATCCTCCAGCAGGGCTTCGCCACCGCCGAGCCGTTCATCTACCAGAACGAGATCGCCGAGTGGAACAAGCCGATCGCCTTCCAGAAGGTGGCGGACTACGGCTACTCGATCTACCCCGAGCCGCTCGCCGTGCGCGCCGACAAGCTCGACGGCCTCCGCGGCTGCCTCGACAAGCTCGTGCCGATCATGCAGCAGGCCCAGATCGACTACCTGGCGAACCCGGGCCCGACCAACAGCCTGATCGTCGACCTGGTGAACGAGTACCAGACCGGCTGGACCTACTCCGAGGGCGTCGCGGACTTCTCGGCGAAGGCGCAGGTGGAGCAGGGCTTCGTGACGAACGACCCGGCGTCGGGCGTGTTCGGGCAGTTCGACCCGGCCCGGATGGGCGAGATCGTGAGCACCTTCGTGCCGCTCCTGCAGCAGCAGGGCTCGCTGTCCGGGCCCGCGCCGAGCGCGGAGTCGTTGTACACCAACGAGTTCATCGACCCGTCGATCAGGATGGGGACCCCGTGACGCTGGAGTCCGAGCTGGCCGCGCTGGGCGTCGAGGTCTCCACCGACCGCGACCTGCGGCTCAAGGTCTCCTCGGACTGGTCGCGGATGTCGCCCGTCCTGCAGGACAAGCTGCCCCCGGGGCGGTACCTGGCGGACCTGGTGGTGCGGCCGACCTCGCCGGACCAGGTCCCCGCCGTCCTGGCGGTGGCCTACCGGCACGACGTCCCGGTCACCCCGCGCGGTGCGGGCACCGGGAACTACGGGCAGGCCACCCCGTTCGACGGCGGCATCGTGCTCGATCTGCGCGGGCTCGACCACGTCGAGGTGACCGGGGAGACGGTCCGCGCGGGTGCCGGGGCGAAGCTGACCACGGTCGACGAGGTCGCCCGCGCGGCGGGCCGGGACATCTGGATCTTCCCGTCCACCAAGGGATCCACCGTCGGCGGGTTCGTCGGCGGGGGGTCGGCGGGGACGGGCACGGTCGAGCACCGCACGACGTCCGACGGGTACGTCGTCTCCGCGACGGTCGCCCCGATGGACGGCAGCGGGTCGCTGTTCACGGTGTCGGGGAAGGACCTCGAGCCGTACGTGCACACCTACGGCGTGACCGGCGTGCTGGTCGACGTCGAGATCCGCACCGACCCCGCCCGGGAGTGGGTCGCGGTCTACGGCTCGTTCGGCTCCTACGCCGACCTCGTCGCCGTACATCGGACGTTGGCGGACCTGCCGGTGAGACCGCGGCTGGCCTCCGGGGACGAGCCCGCGCTGGTCCCGACCCTGCCGGTCGCACTGGACCCGGAGCGCTGGAGCCTGCGGGTCATCGCCGAGGCGTCCACGGTGGACGAGGTCGTGGACCGCATCCGCGGCGGGTGCGGGGAGGTCGTGCGGGTGGCCCGCGACTACGCCGAGACGGACGTGGTGTCCGGCATGTCCTACAACCATCCCGTGTACTTCCTGCAGCAGTCCCTGCCCGCGGACGCGCCCCGGCTTTTCCACGTGGAGAGCAGCGGCGAGCCGCTCTGGGACTCACCGGACGCGGTGCGCGCCTGCTACTCCGGCCCGGTGCACCTGCACCTCGAGCTGTTCCAGCACGGGCCCGGCGCGATGATCGTGGCGGAGTACTCCGGCGAGGAGGAGCTGCTCGCCGGGATTCGTCGGCTGGAGTCGATCGGGGTCGGCGTGCACTCGCCGCACCAGTGGTACGTGGACCGGAACGTGGAGCTGGCTCGGGAGACCGCCCGGCGGACGGATCCGAAGGGGCTGCTCAACCCGGGCAAGCTGGTCTCCTCCCCGCCGGTCGACTCCCGGGTGAACATCGGGGTCGTGCGGTGAGGTTCACCGACCTCACGGGGCCACAGGTGGCCGCGCTGCCCGCGGACACCGTGGCCGTCCTGCCGTTGGGGGCCATCGAGCAGCACGGGCCGCACCTGCCGGTGTCGACGGACCTGGTGACGGCCTCGGCGGCGGCCGAGGCGGCGGTCTCGGCCTCCGACGTGCCGTGCGTGCTGCTCCCGGCCCTGGCCTACACCAAGTCCGACGAGCACCACGCCTTCCCCGGCTCGCTGTGGCTGTCGTGGGACACCCTGATGCGGACGTTGGAGGACATCGGGCGTTCCCTCGCGGCCTCCGGGTTGTCGCGGCTGCTCTTCGTCAACGGGCACGGCGGGAACTCGGCGCTGGGGCAGGTGGCGTCCCGGCAGCTGCGGCGGGAGTTCGGGCTGCGGACCTTCTTCGCGCACCTGTCCGTGCCGGTGGACCAGGGCGGGTCCGGGTCCGCGGAGACCGAGTACGGGTTGGGGATCCACGGCGGGCACGGCGAGACCTCGCTGATGCTGCACCTGCGGCCGGACCTGGTGCACATGGACCTGGCCGTGCGGCGGGTGCCGGAGGGACTGCGGGAGTTCTCGCTGATCGGCTTCGGCAAGCCCGTGTCGTTCGGCTGGCTGTCCGAGGACTTCGGCCCCGACGGGCACGTCGGCGACCCCACCGGCGCCACCCCGGAGCACGGCAAGGAGATGTTCGACGGCGCGGTGGGACAGCTGGTGCGGGTGATCGACGAGGCGCACCGGTTCCACACGTGAGCTGTCCGAAGCGGATGGAGTACGGCCCCTGCGGCGGCGTCGGGGCGGACGGGACGTGCGAGGTCGGGGACCTCCGCTGCACGTTCCTCGACCTCCCGCTGGTCAGGTGGGGTTCGGACGACCTTTGCTCTGCCTGCGGGGGTGCGGGTGTCGGTGGAGTCGATCGCTCTGCCTGCGGGGGTGCGGGTGTCGACGACCTTTGCTCTGCCCGCGGCGGTGCGGGTGTCGGCGGCGTTTGCTCTGCCTG
>NZ_JACBXB010000371.1 GCF_013870575.1 Pseudonocardia pini | reverse complement strand
TCTACGGCCGCTTCGGTTACGGGGTCGCGAGCCGCGGTCGCACCCTCCGGGTCGCGGCGGGTGCCCCGATGTGGGCACAGGCCCCGAGCGGCGGGCGGGTGCGGATGATCGAGCTCACCGAGGCCGAGACGCTCCTCCCTGCGCTCTACGACCGGGTCCAGCGCGGTCGAGGACGGATCGGGACGATGACCCGCACCCCCGGCTGGTGGGGCCTGTCCCTGCGTCGGCCCGCCGCGGACGCCGCCCGGGGCATCGCCGTGCACACCGGCCCGGACGGCGACGACGGCTTCGTCACCTGGACCGTCGCCCATCGCGGTCCGGGGTTCGCGGCCAACGAGGTCGAGATCGGCGACCTGCAGGCCGCGTCGCCCGCCGCCGCGGCCGGGCTCTGGCGGTTCGTGCTCGGCCTCGACCTGACCGAGTACGTCACGGCGCGCCTCCAGCCCCTCGACGACCCTCTGGAGCTCCTCCTGGTGGACTGCCGGGACTGCACGACGACGGCCGTGGCGGACGAGACCTGGTTGCGGCTGGTCGACGTCCCCGGTGCGCTCGCGGCCCGTTCCTGGGGCGACGCACCGCCGGTCCGCATCCGGGTGCGGGATCGGCTGCTCCCGGAGAACGACGGCATCCACGTCGCGGGCGACAAGGGTGCGGTCGATCCGACGGGCGCCGCCGAGCTGGAGTGCGACGTGGCCGCGCTGGCCATGGCCTACCTCGGCGACCGTCGCCCCTCCGAGCTGGTGCGCAGCGGCTGGTGGACCGTCCACGACCAGGCGGCGGTGGCACGCGCGGACGCGCTGTTCGCGACCGGCGAGGCCCCCTGGTGCGGCACGTTCTTCTGACCGCGGCACCGCGGCTCCGCGGCTGATCGCGGCACCGCGGACGACGAGGCCGGATCAGCCGGGCTCGACCGACCGGGCCGGACCGCGGCGGGTCTCAGCCTGCGAGGGCCTTGACCAGCCGTTCGACCGAGCTCGCGAGACCCCAGCGCTCGGCCAGGGCGTCCAGGGCGGCCGCGTCGGCCGGCGCGCTCGGCAGGACGTCCGGACGCGACATCTCGACCGTGGCGTCCTGCACGACGCGGACCACGGGCTCGACCACCGAGAGGTAGTCGGTGGCCTTCGCCAGCTTCTGGCGGGCGGAGGCGGCGAGCCTGCCGTCCGACGGGTCGGCCACCGCGGCGAGGAGCTCGGCCCACGACCCGAAGCGCCCGACCAGCGTGGCCGCGGTCTTCGCCCCGACCCCGGGCACACCGGGGAGCCCGTCCGAGGGGTCACCCCGGAGCATGGCCATCTCGGCGTACGACTCGCCCGCGCGCTCCCGGGGGACCCCGTACTTCTCGGCGACCTCGGCGGGCCCGAGCAGCTCGGCCTTCGCCAGGCCCCGCCCGACGTAGAGCAGCCGGACGGGGGTGGGCTCCTCCCGGACGATCTGCATCAGGTCGCGGTCCCCGGAGACCCCCACGACCGGGTCGACGGCCTCCCGGTGGGCCAGGGTGCCGATCACGTCGTCCGCCTCGCAGCCCTCGGCACCACCCGTCGCGATACCGGCTGCGGCCAGCACCTCGAGGATGATCGGGACCTGCGGGGCGAGCGTGTCCGGCACCTCCTCGGGCACTCCCGCAGGCGCGGTGGCCGGACCGTCCCCCTCGGCGCCCGCGATCCGGTGCGCCTTGTACGAGGGGAGGGCCGCGACGCGGAACGCGGGCCGCCAGTCCAGGTCCAGGCAGGCGACCAGCCGGGCGGGGCGGTGCTCGGTGACGAGCCGGGAGATCATGTCGGTGAAGCCCCGGACCGCGTTCACGGGTGTGCCGTCCGGCGCGGTGATCGACTCCGGCACGCCGTAGTAGGCGCGGAAGTACATGCTCGCCGCGTCGAGGAGCATCAGCGAGCCCGCCGGAGCCTGCGGGGCCTTCTCGGGTGCCGTCACGGGGAGCCAGCATGCCAGGCGGGGCCGATGCGCAGGGTGACCGGCCTAAGCTCGGGCCATGACCCACGCCGTCCCCACCGAGCTGCTCGCCGACCGGCTGCGCCGGGCCGGTGAGGTGGCCGCCGAGCAGGGCGAGGACGTCCTGCTGATCACGCCGGGCACCGATCTCCGGTATCTCATCGACCACTCCGGCGAGTCCCACGAGCGGCTGACCTGTCTGGTCCTGCCCGCGGCGGGCCACCGGGCGCCGCCCGCGCTGGTGGTCCCGCGGCTGGAGGCGCCGGGGTTCGCCGGCGTCCCGCTCGAGGAGCTCGGGATCGAGGTGCTCACCTGGACCGACGGTGAGGACCCGTACCTGCTGGTCAGCGACCTCGCCGGCGGGCCGACCCGGATGGCCGTGGCCGACGGGATGCCCGCGCACCACGTCTTCGGCCTGCGCGACGCCTTCCCCGAGGTCCGACAGTCCCTCGCGGGCCCCGTCGTGCGCGAGCTGCGGATGCGCAAGGACGCGGCCGAGGTCGCGGAGCTGCGGACCGCGGGCGCGGCGATCGACCGCGTGCATGCCCGGATGGCGGAGATCCTCAAGCCGGGCCGGACCGAGGCCCAGGTCGGCGCCGACATCGGTGCGGCCATCGTGGCGGAGGGCCACACCGAGGCGGCGTTCGTGATCGTGGGCTCGGGCCCGAACGGCGCCAGCCCGCACCACGACGTGTCCGACCGGGTCATCGAGCCCGGGGACGTCGTCGTGATCGACATCGGCGGCCCGCTCGCGAGCGGCTACAACTCGGACTGCACCCGCACCTATGCGGTCGGCGGCGAGCCTCCGAAGTCGGTGCGCGAGGTCTACGCCGTGCTGCAGGAGGCCCAGGAGCGCTCGGTGCAGGCGGTCCGCCCTGGCGTGACGGCGCAGAGCGTGGACGAGGCGGCCCGCGGCCCGATCACGGAGGCGGGCTTCGGGCCGCAGTTCGTGCACCGCACCGGGCACGGCATCGGGCTCGACGTGCACGAGGAGCCCTACATCGTGGGCGGCAGCACACTCACCCTCAAGCCCGGCATGGCGTTCTCGGTGGAGCCCGGCATCTACCTGGACGGCGAGTGGGGCGCCCGGATCGAGGACATCGTGGTGGTGACCGAGACCGGGGTCGAGCGGCTCAACAACGGCCCCCGGGACCTGGTCGTCCTCTGAGTCCCGACCCGCGTCCCGACCCGCGTCCCGGACCGGTGCGCGGACCTGCTCGCGCGCGGGCCGCGCGGGCCCGCCGGTCACACCGTCACCTCCGGGTGTGCCCGGCCGTCCCGCGCGGGCACACAGGCGGCGCGGGGCACCCCGGAGGGGACGAACTCGGACAGGCATCCGGCGATCGCCGCGTGGGCCGCGGCGGTGGGGTGGAAGGACTCCTGGAACAGCCGCATCCCGGCGGCGCCCAGCGTGCCCTGCACGAGTGCACGGGGATCCACGGTCACCCGACGCTGCCATTCCTCCCCGACGTCGCGTGTGCAGGCCTCCCGGCCCTCCGCGAGCCGTGTGAGGTCGAGGAAGCGTGCCCCCGTGCGTTCCGCGACCCGTTCGATCGCCTCGGAGAGCCGGGGGAAGGCCTCGGTGCGTGACCAGGCCGCATCCGGTCGGGAGAACGGACAGCCCTGGACCGCGTGCCAGATCGGCATCGCCTCGCTTCCCGGCGCCGAGTAGGACAGCAGGACCAGGGCGTAGTCGCCGTCCCGGTAGCCGGCCCCGGTCATCGCACCGCGGACCGCCTGCACCGCTCCCTCGACCCGCGGGGTCACCGCCGCGAGCCGGTCGGCCCATCGCGGCCCGAGCGAGTAGCGGCAGCCCGGTTCGCGGAGGTCCAGGTACGCCCGGATGCAGGCGACCGCGGTGCCGGCGAGGTCCGGCTCGTCGTTCGCGCCGATCTGGAGGGTCACCGCGACGACCCGGTTGCGCCGCGCGAGCTCACCCAGCCGTGTCGCCTGGGAGCCCTCGGTGTGGTGCACGGCGGTCCCGAACGCCACGTGCGCGGTTCCGGCACCGGAGCACGCGAGGTTCACGCCCCGGTCGGCGAGCGTCGTGTGGTGGACGTACGCGGCGGGGGACCGGTGGCACCAGTTCCCGCCCTCACCGCGGGTGCCCGGCTCGTAGCCGCCCGCGCCCTCGCCGGAGGCGGCGCTGTCGCCGAGGGCGACGACGACCGGTGGGCGGCCGTCGTCGGGCACTCCGGCGAAGGCGCGATCGACCGGCCCGAACGCGCCCGCCGCGGAGGCGGTGACCAGGACGAGGGAGATCCGCACGGTGTGGGTCACCAGGGTCCGGACCGGGGAAGCGATGGCCTGTGTCCGGCCGAGCGGAGCGCCGTGCGGCACGGGTCTTCGAAGGACCGGGCCCGGTCCAGGGAGGACGGAGCGGACTCGCCGAAGCAGGCGGACGAGGGCGCGGCGCAGGGGGGAGCGGAGTAGGGGTGAGGGGGGAGCGAGGCGGGAGCGAACGTTTCTGGGCACGCATCGGACGGTAGGAACCACCACCCCCACCCGGACAGGTCTCGACCGCCGACCTGGGGACGACACGACCCACGACCCCGAACGGCGGTGGCCGCAATGGTCCGAACGGTCGGCACGCATCGCGCGACCGCCCCGACCTGGGGACAACCCGTCGAGCAGCCCCGATCTCGTCGGCCCGGTGTGGTAGTGGCCCCGTCAGGGGGAACCCCGACCCCTCTCCGGACGTTCTCCTGATGTCCCGCCACGCCGCGGACGGCACAGTGGGACATGGCGGCGAGACCCGTCGCCTCCCGAAGAAGGAGCACTGAACCTCGAGATGGCCTCGACCCTGACCCGCCCCCGCAACGGCACCGTGATCGCCGGTGTCTGCGCAGGCCTCGCCCAGCGCTTCGGCTTGTCCCCCTTCGTGGTGCGGCTGCTGTTCCTGATCTCGTGCCTGCTGCCCGGCCCGCAGTTCGTGATCTACATCGTGCTGTGGATCATCATGCCGAAGGCCCAGTACTGACCCGATCGGTGTGATGCGGGAGGGGCGGCTGTCCGCCCCTCCCGCACCTGTGCCATGCTGTCGCCCGTGATGGACCGGATCAGCCACCGACCCCTCGTGGGTCGCAGCTGTCCGGGGTGTTGTCGCTTCTCGCGCTGACCACCCCGTCCGTCCGCCGCGCAGCCTGATGAGCCGCGGCACCGCACAGTCTGCGAGCTCATGTCCGTCACCGCATCCCCCCTCGCCGCTCCCGTCCGCACCGAGCCGGACCTGCGCGGACACACCGTCGTCGCGCTGCACCCGCACCCGGACGACGAGGCGATCTTCACCGGCATCACGCTGCGCAGGCTCGCCGACGCCGGCG